>NZ_DAINNK010000116.1:0-11134 GCF_036735925.1 Povalibacter sp. | reverse complement strand
AGCCGATCAAGGTCGATCTGAAGGAGCAGTCGCTGACTATCGAAGGAGTCGTGGTTGGCGTGCTGCGGCAGGGTAAATCGAAGGGAATGTTCCAGTAATCAGCAACGGAAGGTGAGTCATGCGTTCACGCAGACAAAGGAATGTCTGTTCGCTCCGCACTGCCGCGCGAGCGGCAGTGCGGAGACAGGGATGTGGAATCAGGCGACGTCGCGAACGTAAGTGCGGGCACGGCCGACGTACTCCGAATCCCGAATAGCAGTTTCCAGTGACGATAGGCGTGGTGCCTCGCACGGACGTAGTGCGAGCCCGTACTCTCGGATGAATGCGGTTCGCCGGTACGAATCTGCCTGGAATTTTCGGGGCCCTGAGCGGGCCCCGAAAGGATGGAGTGGTGGAGGCGGCGGGAATCGAACCCGCGTCCGTAAGCACTACGCTACAAGATCTACATGCTTAGCTCATTCTTTGTATCTCGCCACTCGCTACCCGAAGAGCAGGGAAGACGCGCGGCCAGCTTCAGAGCGTTTTAGCGTTCCAGCCTGGAGCACACTGGAGTCGCGAGCTTGTGAGCGCGTCCCTCGATTCTGGATGCACAAGCACATACCAGGCGAGGGTTAGGCGGGATTAAGCCGCCAGAGCGTAGTTGTCTTCGTTTGCAACTATAAGTTTGTAAGCAGTTTTACGAGTTACTTACAACTCGGCATGCACCTGGAGTTTCGCCACCCACGTCGAAGCCGGTCGCCCCCAAGAGCCCGAGTAGTGTAGGGGCGGCGCGCGGAATAACAAGTCGCAGTGCAAACATCTTGTGTGCGGACGTCTTCGGTTCAGTGTGCAGTCTGAGCGGCGACGGCTTCATCCCGCTCGTCGTTCGCCCGATCAATCACATACACACGAACGTTCTCGGCCTCGGCCGCTGACATCACTGGCATGAAGCTCACCATGCCGCGGTCCTTGCGGTTCCCGTCGATCACGATGGCCTTCCATGCATCGGCGCTCTGGATGATCGGCGAATGACGCAGATCCGGCGTGACGCCGGATCCGATCGCGGCATCGCCATGGCATACGGCGCAGAAGCGCAGATAGGTGTTCTTGCCCGCGGCGACGCTGGCGGCTTCTTTCATTCTCGGCGGCGGCGCGCCGATGTTTCCTGGCGCCGGGAGTGCCGGCAGTTCGCTGCTTCCGCCAATCTTGAATGCGAGAACGCGGCTGCGGTTCTCGTTGATCGCGCCTTTGCGGGCAGCGTCGCCGCCCGTCAGCGGCATGGCGCCGCCCCATCCGGCGACTACGGCGATGTATTGCTCGCCATTCACTTCATAGCTCATGGGCGGTGCGACCACGCCGGTCTGCGCCGGAAAGCTCCAGAGTTTCTCGCCATTCCGTGCATCGTAGGCGACCAGTTCACCCATCGCGTTGCCCTGGAAAACCAGGTCGCCGGCCGTGGAGAGCACGCCGCCATTCCACGAGCTCTCGTGTGCGACCGACCAGATCACTTTCTGCGTGACCGGATCCCGCGCCTGCAGATAACCGCGCACGCCTGCAAGCATGGCCGACTTCGTCGGCGCATCCTGCGGCATCGTCGCGACCGTCATGTCGGTGCCGACATTGAAACCGAGCGCGCGAGGTTCGTACTTCGCGGCATCCATGTATGCGTACCCCGTTTCCTGCGCCGGGATGTAGACCAGTCCTGTCAGCGGACTGAACGACATCGGATGCCAGTTGTGCGCCCCGAGCGGGCCGGGCATCACGAGCGACGGTTGTGCCGGGTCCGGGTAACGCGCTTCGGGATTCTCGATCGGCCGGCCCGTCGCGAGATCGACACTGCTCGCCCAGTTGATCGTCGCGTAGGGTTGCGCCGAGATCAGTTTGCCGTCGGTGCGGTCCAGTACGTAGAAGAAGCCATTCTTGGGCGCCTGCATCAGCACCTTGCGCTTCCGCCCATCGAGCGTCAGGTCGGCAAGGATGATGTGTTGCGTGGCCGTGTAATCCCACGTTTCGCCGGGTGTGGTCTGGTAGTGCCACACGTATTCGCCCGTGTCGGGTCTGAGGGCGACGATGGAACTCAGGAACAGGTTGTCGCCGCCGCCCGGGCTGCGGATCTTCTGATTCCACGGCGAGCCATTGCCCGTACCGATATAGAGAAGATCGAGTTCGGGGTCGTACGCCATCGCATCCCACACGGTGCCGCCGCCGCCCGATTTCCACCATTCGCCTTTCCAGGTTTTCGCCGCTGCTTCGAGTTCCTTCGATTCGAAGGGCAGGGATGGATCGCCGGGGACGGTGTAGAAGCGCCAGAGTTGCTTGCCGGTCTCGGTGTCGTAGGCCGAGATGTATCCGCGCACGCCGAACTCGGCTCCGCCGTTGCCAATCAGAACCTTGTCTTTGATGACGCGCGGGGCGCCGGTGATCGTGTACGGCTTCGACTGGTCGACCGTCACGACCGACCAGATTTCTTTGCCGGTAACGGCATCAATCGCAATCAACCTGCCATCGAGCGTGCCGAGAAAAAGCTTGCCGCGATTCGCTGCAACACCGCGATTGACGGTATCGCAGCAGGCCTTCACGCCTGTTTCGCCCGGAACTTTCGGATCGAATTGCCAGAGCAGTTTGCCGGTGGCCGCATCCAGCGCCTGAATCTTGCTCCAGGCGCTCGTGGAATACATGACGCCGTCGATCACCAGCGGCGTCGCTTCCTGTCCGCGATGCGTGTCGAGATCGAGAAACCACGCGAGGCCCAGGTCCTTGATGCTGGTCTTGTCGATTTTCGCCAGCGGCGAGAATCGCTGTTCCGAGTAAGTGCGTCCGTAGCTGAGCCAGTTGCGCGAATCGGAGTCCGCAGCGACGAGGCGCGCAGAGTCCACCTGCGCGGATCCGGCGGGTGCGTCATCGGGAGCAGATGATTTGGGCTGACAGCCACAGACGGCGACAGCCGCCGCCGCAATCGCGATCGATCTGGCGAACACGAAAACCCCCTCTGTGTCGGGCTGAAAGGCCCGTACCGGTTCTTCTATTGAGCCGACGATACCGCCGGCCCGTGCCTCGCGGCAACGTCAGCGTCGGGAGTGTTTCATCAGGCGGGACTTCTCGCGCTGCCAGTCGCGTTCCTTGGAAGTGTCGCGCTTGTCGTGTTCCTTCTTGCCTTTCGCGAGTCCCAGTTTGAGTTTGACGCGACCGTTCTTCCAATACAGGTCGAGCGGTATCAGCGTATAGCCGCGGCGCTCGACCGCACCGATGAGCCGATTCAGTTCAGCACGATTGAGCAGCAGCTTGCGGGTCCGGATCGGATCGGGAATGACATGAGTGGAAGCGGTCGGCAGCGCCGAGATATGCGCGCCGAACAGATAGGCCTCGGTGTCCTTCAGAAACACATAGGACTCTTTGAGCTGTGCGCGACCGGCGCGCAGGCTCTTCACTTCCCAGCCCATCAGCGCCAGGCCCGCTTCGTACGTCTCTTCGATGAAGTAGTCGTGACGCGCGCGACGATTGTCGGCGATCAGCGGATTGTCCTTGGCCGACGACTTCTTGGCGGATTTGGCGGGCGTTTTGGCAGTCATCTGGGCGATCTTGCGGGGCGGCGGATTGTAGCGGAGATGACGGCGGAAGGATGGATCGATGCGGCGATGGGCAGTAGCATCCCTGCGATGCGCAAGGTCGAACGCAGTGCCCTCGTTCCTTACACACCCGCCCAGATGTTTGCCCTCGTGGAAGACATCGAGCGGTATCCGCAGTTCGTTCCCTGGGTGTCCGATGCCAAGCTGGTCGGGCGCACAGCCACCGAAGTGACGGGCCAGCTCGAAATGGAGCGTTCCGGGTTCAAGGAGAAATTCACGACCCGCAATATTCTCGAACCCCCGCATCGCATGGATCTGCGACTGGTCGACGGTCCGTTCAAGGTGTTGGAAGGGCGTTGGACGTTCGATCCCATCGGCGATCGCGGCACGAAGATCGGTCTGACCATCCGGTTCGAGTTCTCGAATCCGGTGCTCTCGATGATGCTGTCCAAGACTTTCGAGAAGAGTTGCGCGCAACTCGTCGATGCCTTCGTGGCCCGGGCGCGGGCGGTATATGGCGCCACCGACTGAGAAGGTCCGCGTGCGGGTCGTCTATGCGCTGCCGGAGCGGCAATCGACGGTGGACCTGCGGCTGCCGAGCGGTGCGAGCGTCGAGGAAGCCGTGATGAAGTCGGGACTCGCGGCGGAGTTTCCCGCCATCGCGACACAGCCGCTGCAATGCGCGATCTTCGGTCGGGTCGTGCCGCTGACGCAGCCCGTGGGCGAGGGTGATCGAGTCGAGATCCTGCGCCCGTTGATCGCCGATCCCAAGCAGTCGCGCCGTCAGGCCGCCGCGCGCAATCCCGTCGGCCGATATCGTAAGTAAGTCCGTCGTCAGGTCTGCGTCGCGGCGGAGGCCGTCGCGCTTTCGGCTTTCTGTTCGGGCGACTTGTCGGAGCGGTCGATGCGAACGACCTTGTCCTCTTCGAAGTACACCGTGAACTGGCGGTACTGAGGCTTCTTCAGCCGCCCCTTCTTGAGATAGTAGACGTAGTCCCAACGCCAGGTTTCGAACGGGTCGGCGACCATCGGCGTACCGAGCAGCGCCCGGACCTGGATGCGGGTCATGCCGACGGCGACGCGGTCGAGATCCTTGGCTTCGAGGAAATTGCCCTGCTGGATGTCGATGCGATGCACGCAACCGCCCAGAAAGACGAGGATCAGCACGCCGGCGAGCAGCCGTTTCGCGCGGGAAAATGCTGTCGCAGCGGATGCGGAAGGGATCATTCAACGACCTCGGCGTAAGCGATCGCCGACGCATCCCCTTCGAAGGGTGGAGCGAGTCTGGCGAGTGCGTGATAATGCGGCCGGCATGATACTCAAAAGGCTCCGGCAACGCTGCAGTGGCCCGAGTATGCAGCGAGAAGCCGGCAACGCCTGAGTCCGTGCCGGGAAACTGCCTGAGACGCTCGGTCGCAGGGCGCGGGAAACTTGAGGAGCAGGAACGTGGAAACCAATGATTTGCGCCGGGCCGGACTCAAGGTCACGCTCCCCCGCATCAAGATTCTGGAAATTCTCGGCACCGCGAAACCGCGGCACATGAGTGCCGAAGACATCTACAAGCATCTGCTGGAGTCTCACGAAGACATCGGCCTTGCCACGGTGTATCGCGTGCTCACCCAGTTCGAAGCTGCGGGGCTGGTCACGCGCCATCATTTCGAAGGGACGACGGCGGTGTTCGAACTCAACGAGGGCGAGCACCACGATCACATCGTCTGTCTGGACTGCGGCCGCGTCGAAGAGTTCATGGATGCCGGCATCGAGACGCGTCAGAAGGAAGTGGCCGCGAAGCTGGGGTACCAGCTCGTCGATCACTCGATGATCCTCTATGGCCGTTGCGGCCGGCCGGGTTGTCCGTCGCACACGGGTGGCGGGCGCAGCGGCAAGGCGAGCTAGGCTTCTTCCTGTAGGTCAGGCTTCAGCCTGACTCCTTACAGGCCGGCTGAAGCCGGCCCACAGCACCGTCAGCCCTTCGAGCGTCGCGAAGCCCGCGACGCTTTCGGCTTTTCTTCCGGAGCCCGCGCCGCCTGCAACATTTCTGCGGCATGCGCGCGCGCCTGGGCCGTGATGTCGACGCCGCCCAGCATCCGGGCAATTTCCTCGGTTCGTTCCGCATCGGTGAGTGGATGCAATGACGTCCGCGTCGTCTTGCCATCGGTGAGTTTGGCGACGCGTACATGGGCGTGCGCCTGACTGGCTACCTGCGGCAGATGCGTGACGCAGAGAACCTGGGTGCGTGAGCCCAGCGTACGCAACTGGCGTCCCACGATTTCCGCGACGCCGCCGCCGACACCGGCATCGACTTCATCGAAGACCAGGCAGGGCAGGGTGTCGGTCTGTGCGGCGGCAACCTGGACCGCCAGGCTGATACGGGACAACTCACCGCCAGAGGCGACTTTCGCCAGCGCCCGCGGCGGCTGGCCGGGATTGGCGCTCACCAGGAATTCGATGTCGTCGGCGCCATGTTGTCCCGCGGAGTCGGCCGGCAATGGCGATACCGAAACCTGGAACTTGCCGCCCGGCATGCCGAGGCTCTGCATCAGCGCGGTCACACGGTCGCTCAGTTCCGCTGCCGCGGATTTGCGTGCGCTCGACAGCTTGCTGCAGGCCGCGCGAAAGGTTTTCTCGGCTTCGATGAGTTTCGCTTCGATGGCTTCGAGCGACGCATCGAGCGACTCCAGTCGGCTCAGTTCCGCCTCGAGATGTTCGCGAGTCGTAATCAACCCGGCCGGTTCGACGCGATGCTTGCGTGCGAGTCCTTCGGCCGCTGCGAGCCGCTGTTCGACCCATTCCTGCCGGCCCGGATCGGCATCGAGCGAGGACTCGTAGCGTTCGACCGATTCGACGCCTTCGCGCAGCGCGATCAGCGATTCATCGATGAGCCGCGCCATCGGGGCAAATTGAGTGTCGAGATCGGCCAGCGTGCGGGCAATCGACAATGCGCGGGAGACGGTTTGTTCCGCGCTCGAGTCTTCCGCTTCGCGCAGCAGTTGCACGATTGCACGGGCACCTTCGGCGAGCCGGCCGCGCTGCGACAGACGCGTGCGTTCGATCGCCAGTTCCTCGATTTCACCGGGCTTCAGGTCGAGGCCTGCGAGTTCGCCGAGATGAAATCGCAGCATTTCCAGCCGCGTCGTGCGATCCCGGGCCGTCGCCTGCGCCTCGTCGCGTTCCGCTCGCAGCGAGGCGAGCGTCTGCCATTGAGCGGCGACAGCGGCGACGAGCGGGGAGTGATCGCCATTCCGATCCAGCAATTCGCGCTGCGGCGCACGACGCATCAGCGACTGATATTCCATCTGGCCGTGAACGTCGACCAGCGTTTCGCCGAGCTGACGCAGCGACTGCACCGACATGGCCTGGCCGTTCACGTAGGCGCGCGAGCGCCCGTCGGCGGCGACGACGCGGCGCAGGACGCATTCGCCTTCATGCTCGATGGCCTGTTCGTTGAGCCATTCGATGGCCGCGTTGTTGCCGGCAATACTGAAGGTGGCGGAAACCTCGGCACGATCGGTGCCGTGCCGAACCACCTCCGCACCCGCGCGCCCGCCGGCGGCGAGCAGCAGGGCATCCACCAGAATGGATTTGCCGGCGCCCGTTTCACCGGTCAGCACGGTGAGGCCGCGGCCCAGTTCGAGTTCCACGGCGTCGATGATCGCGAAATCGCGAATCTGTATATGAGTGAGCACGGAATTCCTGGAAATCAGTCCGTCGAACTGCCCGGCAGCATGCGATCACCGCGGCCCCAGCGCAGCTTGGAGCGCAGGATGCGGTAGTAATCGTGATCCGGCGGATGCAGCAGCGTCACGCTGGTGGCGGCGCGGGTGACGAGCAGACGATCGCCGACCTCCAGTTCTCCCAGCGATACGCCGTCGCAGGTGATGTGGGCATTGGCCTCGGGGCGGTCGACCAGCCGTACTTCGATGGTGGCGGAACTTCGGATGACGATGGGCCGGTCCGACAGCGTATGCGGACAGATCGGCGCGAGCACGGTGGCGTCGAGTTCCGGATACAGGATCGGACCGCCGCACGAGAGCGCATAGGCCGTCGAGCCGGTCGCGGTGGCGATCACGAGGCCATCGCCGCCGTGACTGTTCACGTAGCGGCCGTCGATCCAGGTTTCGAAATCCAGCATCCGGCCGGTCTGCCATTTTTGCACGACGACGTCGTTCAGCGCCTGGCCCTGACAGGTTTCCAGATTGGCGCGAATCAGGGTGGCCTGCAGCATGGCGCGCTGATCCTTCACATAGCGGCCGCCCAGCACGTCGTCCAGCCGCTCGCGGATGTCGCTCGGGGTGATGTCGGCCAGGAAGCCGAGCCGGCCGCGATTCACGCCCAGCACCGGAACGCCAAAAGGTGCTGCCAGACGCGCCGCGCTCAGCATCGTGCCGTCGCCGCCGACGGCGACGATCAGGTCCACGTTACTGCCGAGATTTTTTTCGGGATGACGTTCGATGGGCAGGGAGCCGACGTCGAGTTCCGCGTCCGACGCAAGCAGGATGCGGCAGCCGCGGCCGTGCAGGTAGGTGGCCAGAATCAGCATGGATTCGCCGACCCGCGAATCGTGATGGTTGCCGACCAGGGCGATGGATTTGAATGATTCTGCGGTGGGCGACATGGGCCGCTGTTTTAGCATGCGCCGATGAAGGACGTGGAGCCGGATGGCATCCGGTGTGTCGCCAAGCCTGTCGCTTGACACCGTCAGGCGCCGTGCTAGTTTCGCCGGCGTCCTTCAGGATGCAGGCAAAATGCCTTCTGTCACATGGGTTTGAGTGACGTCAGTACCGCGTAACCCGCAAGACACTGCTTACGATCGACGATGAGTCCAGAGACCGGCGAGGACCTGCTCAACGAACGAGCCCAGCAACTGCTGAAGCGGCTCGTCGAAAACTACATTCGCGACGGTCAGCCGGTGGGCTCGCGCACGTTGTCACGCGATGTCGGCCTCACGCTCAGCGCGGCGACGATCCGCAATGTCATGGCGGATCTGGAGACGCTGGGCTTCGTTACCTCTCCGCATACGTCCGCCGGGCGCATTCCCACCGACAAGGGCTACCGCTTCTTCGTCGATACGCTGCTCAGGTACGAACCGCTGGAAGACGCCAAGGTGGCACAGATCCAGACGCATCTCGGCGAGCACGTCGACAATCCGAAGGCGCTCGTTGCCGCGGCGTCGCGAATGCTGTCCAGCGTGACGCGGATGGCGGGTGTCGTGACGCTGCCGCGCCAGAGTCACGCGTCCCTGAGCCAGATCGAATTCATTCCGCTGTCCGACAACCGCGTGCTGGCGGTGATGATCGTGAACGGTAGGGAAGTGCAGAACCGCATCCTGCAACTCGAGCGCCGTTACACCGCCGACGAACTGCGCCGTGCCTCGAACTATCTGAACCAGGAACTCGCCGGCCGGGAGCTGTCGACCATCCGCGAGCGGCTGGTGGCCCAGCTCAAGGAGACGCGCGAGACCCTGAACCAGCTGATGCTCGATGCGATCATGCTGGCGCAGCAGGTAGTCGACACCCCCGTCGCCGGCAAGATGGAATACGTGATGGCGGGCGAGACCAACCTGATGGATTTCGCCGAACTCTCCAACGTCGAGAAGCTGCGCCGGCTGTTCGACGCCTTCACCCAGCAGCGCGACATCCTCAACCTGCTCGACCACAGTCTGAAGGCCGAAGGCGTACAGATCTTCATTGGCCACGAATCCGGTCACACGATCCTGGACGATTGCAGTATCGTCACCGCCCCGTACACGCTGGACCAGGAAGTGGTGGGCGTGCTGGGCGTGATCGGTCCGACGCGGATGGCGTACGAACGTGTCATCCCCATCGTCGATATCACCGCGAAACTGCTGGGTTCGGCGCTGAACCAGCGGTCTTGAATTCACGGCACCCAGCCGCAGATTCCCGAAATCGATTGCCCGGCCTTCCGGCCGCGGCCGCCTATTGCACCGATGGAGACGACATGACTGCAGACCACCAGTTCCAACCTTCCGACAATCCGGCCGCAGGTGAGGAGCCCGTCGATGTGGCTGCGCTGAAAGCGGCGCTCGAGGCGGCGGAAGTGCGCGCGCTGGAGAACAAGGACCTGTACATGCGGGCGCTGGCCGAACTGGAGAATGTCCGCAAGCGTTCGGCCCGCGAGGTCGAGCAGGCGCACAAGTACGCCGTCGACCGGTTCGCCAATGACCTGATCGGCGTGAAGGACAGTCTGGAACTGGGCGTGGATGCCTCGGGCAACATCGAGACGCTGCGCGCCGGCACCGAGGCGACGCTGAAGCTGCTGTCGAAGGCCTTCGAAAAGGCCGGGCTGGTGGAAATCCAGCCGCAGGGCGAGACGTTCAATCCCGAACTGCACGAGGCGATGGTGGCCCAGCCGTCCGCCGAGCATGTGTCCAACACGGTTCTGCAGGTGGTGCAGAAGGGGTATCAGCTCAATGGTCGCCTGCTGCGCCCGGCACGCGTCATCGTCGCCCGGGAGCCGTAAAAAATTACTTCTGTAGCAATGAGTTGGATATGAGGTTTCCGGTTGTGGGGCCGGCTTCAGCCGGCCTGCGGACGTGTCAGGCTAAAGCCTGACCTACAGAAGAGGAATCGCCTTGAAAGCCCCGCAAGGGTCCGCATCTAGTCCGCCAGTTGCACCTGATTTGCACCGTTTTCAAAACACGTTTCGCGTAGGAGTTGAGGCACATGGGTAAGGTCATCGGCATCGATCTCGGCACGACCAATTCGTGCGTGGCGATCATGGAAGGCGGCAAGCCGCGCGTGATCGAAAACAGCGAAGGTGATCGCACCACGCCTTCGATCGTCGCGTTCACCAAGGACGATGAAGTCCTGGTCGGTCAGTCGGCCAAGCGCCAGGCCGTCACCAATCCGCACAACACCCTGTTCGCCATCAAGCGCCTCATCGGTCGCCGTTTCGAGGACGACGTGGTGCAGAAGGATGTGGGCATGGTGCCCTACAAGATCGTCAAGGCCGACAACGGCGACGCCTGGGTCGATGCCCAGGGCAAGAAGATGGCGCCGCCCGAGATCTCGGCGCGCGTGCTCATGAAGATGAAGAAGACCGCCGAGGATTTCCTGGGCGAGCCGGTGACCGAAGCCGTCGTCACCGTTCCGGCGTATTTCAACGACTCGCAGCGCCAGGCGACCAAGGACGCCGGCCGCATCGCGGGCCTGAACGTCAAGCGCATCATCAACGAGCCGACCGCGGCGGCCCTTGCCTATGGCATGGACAAGCAGGGCGGTGATCGCAAGATCGCCGTGTACGACCTGGGCGGCGGCACGTTCGATATTTCCATCATCGAAGTGGCCGATGTCGACGGTGAGCGTCAGTTCGAAGTGCTCGCGACCAACGGCGACACGTTCCTCGGCGGCGAGGACTTCGACAAGGTCATCATCGATTACCTCGGCGACGAGTTTAAGAAGGAGAGCGGCGTCGACGTGCGTCGCGATCCGCTCGCGCTGCAGCGCCTGAAGGAAGCGGCGGAGAAGGCGAAGATCGAGCTGTCGTCCAGTCAGCAGACCGAGATCAACCTGCCGTACATCACGGCGGATGCCTCCGGCCCCAAGCACCTGAACATCAAGCTCACGCGC
>NZ_DAINNK010000115.1:0-11193 GCF_036735925.1 Povalibacter sp. | reverse complement strand
CGCACCGGCGTGCCGTTCGCCAGCGCGAGTGCATTGGCGAGGGCTGGGGCGATCGGCGGAGTGCCAGGTTCGCCGACGCCGGTGGGCTTGGCGGTCGAAGGCACGATGTGGACGTCGACGGCGGGCATCTGGTTCATGCGCAGGACCGGGTAGTCGTCGAAGTTGCCTTGTTCCACCACGCCGTCCTTGAGCGTCACTGCGCCGGAGAGCGCTGCGGCGAGACCGTAGCCGAGGCCGCCCTCCATCTGCATCGCGACGATGTTCGGATTCACGGCCAGACCGCAGTCGACGGCGCAGATCACTTTCGCGAGCTTCAACCCGTTCGCCGTGCGCTTGAGCTGCGCCACCTGCGCGACCACGGAGTTGAAGGATTCGTGCAGCGCCAGTCCCCACACTTCATCTTCCGGACGCGGCCTGTTCCAGCCGGACTTCTCGGCCACCAGATCGAGCGTGGCGTGATGGCGCTTGTGGTCGGCACTCAGCAGTGCCTTGCGCAATGCGTACGGATCCTGCTTCGTGTGACGCGCGATGTCGTCGAGGAAACACTCGGTCGAGAACGCGGTGTGCGTCGATCCGACCGAACGCCACCATTGCACCGGCACGCGGTTCTTCGTCGTGTGCAGTTCCACCGACAGATTCGGCACCGTGTACGGCAGGTTGGAGGCGCCTTCGACCGACGTGGCATCGATCGCACCAGGGCCCGCGAAGAGCGTGCCGGCCATGATCGACTGGCCGACGATGCGGTGCTGCCACGCGATGAGCCTGCCCGACTTGTCCAGTCCGGCCTTCAGCGTGTGCACGTACAGCGGCCGGTAGTAGCCGGCCTTCGTGTCTTCTTCGCGCGTCCACACCATTTTCACCGGTACGTCGACACCGGCCGCCTTCGTGATCGCCACTGCTTCCGCGACGTAGTCGGCGTGCGGATTGGCGCGACGGCCGAAACTGCCGCCGGCATACAGCATGTGCAGCGTGACGTTCGACGGCGGCAGGTTGAGCATGCGCGCGACGACCATCTGGTCGATGCTCTGGAACTGCTCGCCGTTCCAGATCTCGCAGTCCTGCGCGCCGATGCGCACGACGCAGTTGAGCGGTTCCATCGACGCATGCGCCAGATACGGGAATTCATACGTGGCTTCCAGCACCTCGGCCGCGGACTCGAGCGCGGCCGGCGCGTCGCCGACCTTCTTCGCCGATTCGCCGGGCTGCTTTGCCAGTTCGCGATATTCCCTGAAGAGTTCGGTCGTGCTGCCGCGATAAGCTGCCGTCTCGTCCCATTCGACAGTCACCAGATCGCGCGCCTTCTTCGCAGTCCAGAAATCCGTGGCGAGTACCGCGACGCCCGAGCGCACGTCCGTCTCGAAAGCGACGACCGCCTTCACGCCCTTGACTGCTTTCGCCTGGCTGGCATCGAAACCCTTCACCTTCGCGCCGAAACGCGGCGGATGCACGACGGCCGCAGTGAGCATTCCCGGCAGATGGATGTCCTGCGTGAATGTCGCCCTGCCCGTGGACTTGTCGCGGCTGTCGACGCGTGCGACCGGTTTGCCGATCAGCGTGTACGCGGATGCATCCTTCGGCTTCGCATCGGCCGGTGCCGGTACTTTCGCGGCCTCGGCCGCCAGTTCGTCGAAGGTTGCGCTGCGCTTCGACGCCGCATGCGACACGACGCCCTGGCTGACCGTCACCTCGTTCGCAGGCACTTTCCATTTCTGCGCCGCGGCACTCACGAGCATCGCCCGCGCGGTCGCACCCGCCTTGCGCAGCTGATCGAACGAATTCGAGATCGACGAAGAGCCGCCGGTGCCCATGGCGCTGCCGAACAGGAGATTGGCGTAGGTTTTCGTGTCTGCCGGCGCGCCTTCGACGCGCACCCTGCTCCAGTCGGCATCCAGCTCTTCGGCGACGATGGTGGCGAGCCCGGTGTACGCGCCCTGCCCCATTTCGATGTGCTTGGAGACGACGGTGACGATGCCGTCGGTACCGATGCGGATGAAGGCGTTCGGTTCGAACGCGGCATGTGCCGTGCCGTTGGCGATCGCCCTGCCCTGCGGCAACCAGAACGCGACGGTCAATGCCGCGCTCGCCTTCAGGACATCGCGGCGGCTGGCGTGCAGGAGCGTCTCTTTCTCTACGGTGCTCATGGTGGACCTCCGGTTACGCCAGCGATTCGGCAGCGCGCTTGATCGCCGAACGGATGCGCACGTACGTCGCGCAACGACAGATGTTGCCGGACAGGGCGGCATCGATGTCCGCATCGCTCGGCTTCTTGTTGGTGGCGAGCAGCGCGCTCGCGCTCATCACCTGGCCCGACTGGCAGTAACCGCACTGCGGCACGTTCTCCGCGATCCACGCTTCCTGCACGGCATGGCCGATGGGCGAGTCGCCGACGGCTTCGATCGTGGTGATTTTCATCGACGCGGCCGCAGCGACCGGCAGCACGCAACTGCGCGTCGCCGCGCCGTTCACATGCACGGTGCACGCACCGCACAACGCCTTGCCGCAGCCGTACTTGCTGCCCGTCATGCCGAGGTGATCGCGCAGAACCCACAGCAGCGGCGTATCGGGTTCGGCGTCGGTTTCGACTTTCCTGCCGTTGATGTCGAGCGTGAGCATGGCGGAATCCTCGGGCTGGCGGGTGGCTGGCATACGTGCACACGGGGCGGCGCTGGCCGACGGTGCCCCGGGATTCTAGCGGCAGAATCCGCAGAGCAGCAGCGTGCCGGACTCGCGGCGCGAGACTCATGGTCGCACGATCAGAACGTCTCGTCGTTCATTGCCCGCACGCGCCGACCTGCGTAGAGTCGCCCCCTCGCGTAACACTGCCGAAGGAAAACGCTCGTGCCGCTCAACGTTCGTGCCGCCGTCGTTCACGCTCCCAACGAGCCGTTCGTCATCGAAACGCTGCAGCTGGAAGGACCGCGCGAAGGCGAAGTCCTGATCCACGTGAAGGCGACCGGGCTGTGTCACTCCGATCTGAACGTGTACGAAGGCAAGTCGCCGTGGCAGTTCCCGGTGTTGCTGGGTCATGAAGCCGCCGGTGTCGTCGTCGAGTGCGGTCCGGGCGTCACGAAGTTCAAACCCGGCGATCACGTCATTCCGTTCCTGATTCCACATTGTGGAAAGTGTCAGTACTGCGCGCGGCCTGAGAAAACCAATCTCTGCGTCGAGGCCTTCAATCGCCTGCGTCCGCGCGAGAGCCGCTTCTCGCTGAACGGCAAACCGGTGTCGCAGTTGTGGGGACTCGGTACGTTCGCCGATTACACCGTGCTGCCGCAGGACACGATCGCCAAAGTGCGCGATGACGCGCCCTTCGATCCGATCTGCTACATCGGCTGCGGCGCGACCACCGGCATCGGCGCCGCCATGTTCGCTGCGCGCATCGAGCCCGGCAGTTCCGTGATCGTCTTCGGCCTCGGCGGCATCGGCCTCAACGTCGTGCAGGGTGCGAAACTCGCGGGAGCGAAGACCATCATCGGCGTCGACATGAATCCCGCAAAGGAAACGATCGCCCGCCAGTTCGGCGCGACGGATTTCGTGAACCCGAAGCAGGTCGAAAAGATCACCAGTCATCTCATGAAAATGACCGGCGGCGGCGCCGACTACACGTTCGAATGCATCGGCCTGCCGCAGGTGATGCGCCAGGCATTCGAATGCACCAACCCGGCGTGGGGCAAGGCCTACGTGATCGGCGTCGCGCCGCACGGCACGGAAGTGAACGCCGTGCCGACGCAGCTGATGATGGGCCGCCACTGGACCGGCTGCTACATGGGCGGCGCGCGTCTCGACCGTCTGCCGGAGATGGTCGACTGGTATGTCGACGGCAAGATCAACCTCGACGCGCTCGTCACGCACCGCCTGCCGCTGGAACGCATCGGCGAAGGATTCCGGATGATGCAGAACGGCGAGTCGATCCGGACGGTCGTGGTGCTTTAGGAAGAGGAGGGTTTCACACGGAGATCACGGAGCACACGGAGATCGAAGAGAAGATGAAGAGAATTTCCACGGGGGACACGGGGAACACGGGGTTCGGAACAGAAAATTTCTTATCCCCGTGCTCCCCGTGTCCCCGTTCTTCCCCCGTGGAAATTCTCCCTCTTCAGGTTGTTCCCGCTCAATGACGACACCGGCTGGCGATCCGAACACGAGCGCGAGTCTACCGCGCCTCGCTGCCACGATCCTTCTGTTGCGCGAGGCAGGCGCGCAGGTCGAAGTGCTGATGGTGCGGCGGCACGCGAATCTTTCCTTCATGGCAGGCATGTGGGTATTCCCCGGCGGATCGCTGCATCCCTCGGACAGCTCCGCGGCGGCGCTCGAGCTGCTGGATGTCGACGCCGTGACGCGACGCATTTCGATGGTGGATCTGCACGGCGATGCGCTGGATGCAGAACACGTCTGCGGCCTGGTGTTCGCGGCCTGTCGCGAAACCTTCGAGGAAACCGGCGTGCTGCTGGCGAAGCATGACGATGGTTCGTCGCCTTCCGCCGCGCTGCTCGAACGCGTGCAGCCGCTGCGGGCCACGAGCAACGAGAACGCCGAAGTGTTCGTGCAACTGCTCCGCGACAACGAGTTGCGACCGGATCTCGCCGGCATGACGTACTGGGCGCACTGGATCACGCCGTCGAGCGCGCCCAAACGATTCGATACGCGATTCTTCATCGTGCGCGCGCCGCAGGCGCATCTGGCCAGCGCCGATACGGGCGAAACGGTCGAGTCGGTGTGGATGACGCCGCACGATCTGTTGCAGGCCGCGCAGCGGCGCGACATGCCGATTTCGCATCCCACCCAATGCAATCTGCACGATCTGCAGGCGACCTTGACCCGCTACGGCTCGCTCGATGCGCTGCTCGCTGGCGAAGCGACCCGCAAAGTGATGCCGATCCTGCCGAAAATGTTTCGCGCGGAATCGCGCATGGCAGTCGTGATGCCGTGGGATGCGGACTACGAATCGTCTCCCGGCGACGGCCTGCCCGTGGCCGATTGCGGCGCATTGCAGGAGCTGCCCTCGCGCGTACTCGTCGATCGCTGAACTGCTGTCGCGCCCGGGTTTCGTCTGCAACGCCTGTAAGAAATCGCGACGGGTGTCACGATCGCGGAACGACGCTAGTCTTCCTCCCCGCGCAATTCATCAGAAGAATCCGGGGATTGTCATTATGTTGAGAAAGATCCTGATCGCGCTGGCGGCAACGGCCTGCGCGGCCGCGGCGGCACATGCAGCACGCATGGACAATCGCCTCGGCTACGATCCGCAGGCCGATCCCTTCGATCAGTATCACTCCGCCATCGAACAGGCGAAGGCCGAACACAAGCGCGTGCTGATCATCGCCGGCGGCGACTGGTGTCGCTGGTGCTATGCGCTCGACCGCTTCATCACGCGCAACGACGACGTGAACCATGCGCTGCATGATGCGTTCGTGGTCATGAAGGTGTACGTCGGCGACGAGAACTTCAACGAGTTCTTTTTCTCGCAATTGCCTGCAGCGCGCGGTGCGCCGCATTTCTGGGTCGTCTCGCCGGAGCGCAACGTGCTGGCATCGCAATCCACCGGCTCGTTCGAGCACGGCCGCTCGGATTACGACAAGACGGCGTTCCTGGGATTCGTGGAGAAGTGGAAGCCGTAAGAGATGGACTTGTAGGTCAGGCTTCAGCCTGACTGTTTTCAGGCCGGCTGAAGCCGGCCCCACAGGCAGAGCAGATCCTCAAGTCAGTGCCACTGGCTGTGACCGAAGGGAATCCCACGGGAAAGCCGGCCCCACAGGAAGACTCACCAGCGCAGGTCGTCCGGCACCACGAAATCCTTGTAGGGATCATCTTCCGCCGGCGCCTCGCCCTTGGCATCGAGCGACACCACGGCTTTCGCATTGAGCTCGCCGATCTTCGCCGCGATCGGCGGCAGCACGACGCTGTAGCGGCCTTCGAACCGCACGATCATCAACGTGCCCGCAATCAGCTGCTCGCGGCGCTGCGCATCGACGGACAGGCGGCGAACCTTGCCGCGATCGACGAAGTTGAAGTAGTCGTCCGTCTCCAGCTTCGGCAACTGGTTCGCCTCGATCAGCTGCCGGATCTGATCCGCCTTCTGTTTCGCTTCCAGCGATTCCTGACGCTTGCGGTTCAGCTCCGCATCGCGCGCGGCCTTGGCGGCCTGCGCCTGCTGCACCGCCTTCTTCGCCTCGTTGACGGGCGCGGCCTGGCCCCTGGATTGGCCCTTGGCGTGCTGATGGTGTTTCTGCTTCTGCTGGTGTTCGGCCTGCTGGGCCTGTTTCTTGGACACCAGGCCAGCAGCCAGCAATTGCTCGCGCAGGGACAAGCCGGTCATCGCAGTTTCTCGACGGGAGGTGGAAAGGAGCCGGCATTTTACGCCGGGTCGGGCGCGCTGCCAGCCCACCGGGCCGGCTACTTCAGCAAAGTCAGCACATTTTCCGGCGGCCGGCCGATCGCGGCCCGTTTGCCGTGCACGACGATCGGGCGCTCGATCAGCACGGGATGCCTTGCCAGCGCGTCGATCCACTGCGCATCGCTCAGGGTTTTTCCCGTGTACTTCTCCCTGAAGAGGTCCTCGCTCCTGCGAACCAGCTGCCCGGGTTCCATGCCGAGCTTCGCGACGATCTCCCTGAGCTGCGCCGCGCTCGGCGGTTCCTTCAGGTATTCGACGATCGTGGGCTCGACCCCATGCTCGCGCAGCAGCTCCAGCGTGGCGCGGCTCTTGGAGCAGCGCGGATTGTGATAGATCGTGTACTCGGCCATGACGTTACCTGGCGAACGGAGAGTCGGCGAATTTCACGGGGCGCGGAACTCGATCGGGCTCACCGACCGTCCTCCAGGAAAATCTTGCCGGGGTTGAGAATGCCCTGCGGATCCCACGCCGCCTTGATGGAGTGCATGAGGCCGACGACTTCCCCGCCGTATTCCTGCACGAGTTTTCTGCGCTTGCCCAGTCCGATGCCATGTTCGCCCGTACAGGTTCCGCCGGCCTGCAGCGCACGATCGATCATCGCGTCGTAGACACGATCGGCGCGCTCCTTCTCCGAGGGCACCGCCGGATCGAGCATGAACATGACATGGAAATTGCCGTCGCCGACATGGCCGACGATCATCGCGAGCAGTCCCGCAGCATCGATGTCGGCCCGCGCCGCGGCGACCGCCGCTGCCAGATGCGATATCGGCACGCAGACGTCGGCAATCAGGCAATCGCAGCCGGGCCGATAGGCGCGCACGGCGAAGTACGCGGAATGACGCGCCTTCCACAGCCGCGTGCGTTCCTCCTGGGCCGCGGCCCATTGAAATCCCGCACCGCCATGAGAACGGGCGATCTCTTCGGCCCGCGTCGTCTGCCCGTCGATGCTGTCTGCGGTGCCGTGAAACTCCAGAAACAGCGTCGGCTGCTCGGGCAGGTTCATCTGCGAGTAGCGATTGCAGGCGCGAATCTGATGTTCATCGAGGAATTCCATGCGCGCCACGGACACGCCGGATTGAATGATCTCCACGACCGTATCGACCGCGCCCTGCAGATCCGGGAACACGCACGTCGCCGCAGTCATCGCCTCCGGAATGCCGTAGAGACGCAGCGTGATCTCGGTGATGATGCCGAGCGTGCCTTCGGCGCCGACCAGCAGTCGCACGAGGTCATAGCCCGTCGACGATTTCGCCGCGCGCGTGCCGATGCGAACGATGCGGCCATCTGCCAGCACCACCTGCAGCGCCAGCACGTTGCGCGTCATCGCGCCGTAGCGGATGGTCGTCGTGCCCGATGCCCGCGTCGACACCATGCCGCCGATGCTGGCATTCGCGCCCGGATCGACTGGAAAAAACAGTCCCGTATCGCGCAGGTAGGCATTGAGCTGTTCGCGCGTGACGCCCGGCTGCACCACGCAGTCCGCATCGTCGGCGCGGACGTCCAGCACCTGGTTCATGCGCGACAGGTCGAGGCAGATGCCACCGTAGGGCGCGCTCACGTGACCTTCGAGCGAGGTGCCTGCGCCGAAGGCAATCACCGGAACTTCATGCTGCGCGCAGGCCGCAACGATACGGCTGACTTCTTCGGTCGACTCCGGCCACACCACCGCATCCGGCGGATAGGTGCGACCGGACGCTTCGCCGTGGCCATGCTGTTCGCGAACCGCCTCGCCGGTACTCAGCCGCGAACCGAGCATCGAGGCGAGCTGTTCGATCAACTGCGCCTTGCGCTGGCGAGCCGCCGGACTGAGGAACCGCGACTGCAGTGTGTCTTGCGCGCTCGTCGCCATCACGCCACCTGCAGGATGATCTTGCCCTTGTGAACGCTGCTTTCCATGCGCGCATGCGCAGCGGCCGCCTGCGCGAGCGGAAACACTTCATCGACGACGGGTCTGATCGCGCCACTCGCCAGCAGCGGCCAGACGTGCTCCAGCAGTTTCTGCTTCATGCGGCGCTTGAAGGCCGCATCGCGCGTGCGCAGCGTCGATCCCGTGATCTTGAGCCGCCGCTGCATGACGCGCAGCACATCGATCTCGCCCTTCGTGCCGCCCTGGGTCGCGATCATCACCAGCCGCCCTTCGACCGCCAGTACCTGGAGATTCCGCGCCAGATAGCTGCCGCCGATCATGTCGAGCACGACGTCGACGCCCCTGCCCTGCGTCAGCTTGTCGACTTCCGCGACGAAGTCCTGCGTCTTGTAATTGATGGCGTGCTGCGCGCCGAGCTGTTCGCAGAAGCGCGCCTTGTCGTCCGTGCCGACGGTCGTGAGCACCACGCTGCCGAGCGCCTTCGCGAGCTGGATCGCGGAGATGCCGATGCCGCTCGATCCGCCGTGCACCAGCAGCGTTGCGCCGCGCTCGAGCGCGGCGAACTCATACAGATTGCTCCAGACGGTGAAATACGTTTCCGGCAGGGAAGCTGCCTCGATGAGATTCAGCTTGCCGGGCACCGGCAGCACCTGCGCGACATCGACGGCGCAGTACTCGGAATAGCCACCGCCCTGCAGCAATGCACACACGGCATCGCCGGCCTTGAATTCGCTGACGCGGTCACCCACCGCGACGACATGGCCGGCGACTTCGAGTCCGGGATTCGGCGGCGCGCCGGGCGGCGAGGGATAGTGACCGCGGCGCTGCAGGACATCGGCACGATTCACGCCGGCCGCAGCCACCTGGATCAGGACGTCGTCATTGCCGGGCGCAGGCACCGGCCATTCAGCGATCTGCAGCGCCTCCGGCCCGCCAGGCTGGCGGACTTCGACGACGCGCATGCGGGCGGGGATCGGGCTCATGGGTGATGCGGCGGTGGCGACGGGCGCAGCATTCTGCCTCGCCCGTCGCCATGCGTCACCCGCTCAGTGGGCTCCGCTCAGTGGGTTTTGACGCCCTCGTTGCTCAGCGCTTCGAGGCCGCCGAGATCGACTTCGGCGATCGCGGACTTCAGTTCGTCGATGCTGGCCGCCTGTCCGCTGACCTTGACGGTGAAACGCTCGCCGAGCACGACCGCGTATTCGCCGTCCGAACCGCGCCATTCCTCGTGCACGAGGCGGCCGTCGGTGCGGTAGGTCTTTTCGTAACCGCTGGAAGTCTGTTTCTCGCCCTCGACGCCCGCCCAGCTTGCGAGTCCGAGCAGTCCCTTTGCCGAACCTGTGTCGGTGATGTCCAGTTGCAGCGTGCGGCCCGAATCGTCGGCGTACGAGGCCCGCGCTTCAGAGATCTGCATTCCCATCGCGCCATTGCGTTCGCTCGACAGATCGCCGCGCGACAGCCCCGCCAGCGACTCGGGCAGAAATGCCTTGAGACGATCTGGGGCCAACGCTTCGACCTGGCCGCCGCCGAGCGCGGCACCCATGAGTGCCTTCATGGCATCGGCCTGCGCCTGCTGATCGCCCGACTTCTCCGCGGCTTCCATCTGCTTGCCGGCCTGCTCGACACTCTTGCTCCACTGCTCGAGCTTGCCGAGCGAGCTGTCCTTGTCGAAGGTGACGTCGTTGTCGGAAACGCTGAACGAGGACCCGCCGCTCATCAGCGAACCGACACCCGCCACGGCACCGGCCACCGTCCAGATGGCGACGTTCAGCACGATGGCGATGATGATGACGACGGCCGTGTAGCCGCCGGCCTTGTCGGGCGGACACTTCATGGTGTGCGGCAGCCCCAGATACAGCAGGTAGATGCTGTAGATGCCGCCGGCGATCAGGATGAGCGTGCCGAGGATGGGCACGACCTGCGCAACACCTGCAACCCAGCTGGCGGTGTAGGCATAGGTAACCACCTTCAGCGCCTGCACCTGATTCTTCTGTCCGCCGAACGACGGCGCGAGTGCATCGACGATCAGCGCCATCACGAACACCATGGCCAGCGACAGCGCATAGCTGAGCACCATCTGCGTCAGGCCGGCACTGATGCCGATGCGGATCGTCCCGGCGAACGGGATGCTCATGCCGATCAGGCTCATCTTGAGGAACGCGAAGATCGCCGGAATGGCGGCCAGCAGGATGATGTAGTTCTTGTACAGATCCGCGACCGTCGCCGGCTCGTCGGCGATCGCGGGCCACTCGGTTTTCGGCATCAGCAGGATCGCCTTCGCCCGCGCGACTAGCTTGTTGAAGTCCACGAATTTCTCCCGGTTATGGTTTGGTGTGGGACGCGGGAAATTCTACGCCGCGGACACCGGCGGGACATTGGCCCGGAAGAGCCAGACCGGCCGACGGGTCTGCCAGTCAGCCCTTCTTCTTTGGCAGATACAGATCCGTCAACGTCCCCTCGAATGCCTCCGCCGACATGCCGATGGTCTCCGACAGCGTCGGATGCGGATGGATCGTGAGGCCGATGTCCGCGGCGTCGCTGCCCATCTCGATGGCCAGCGCGACCTCGGCGATCAGATCGCCGGCGTTCGGACCGACGATGCCGCCGCCGATGACGCGGTGCGTCTGTTTGTCGAACAGCAGCTTGGTCATGCCTTCGTCGCGGCCGAGCGTGAGCGAGCGAGCGTTCGCGGCCCAGGGGAAGCTGGCCTTCTCGTAGTCGACGCCGCGCGCCTTGGCATCGGTTTCAGTGAGACCGGCCCAGGCAATTTCCGGATCGGTATAGGCCACGGAGGGAATCACGCGCGCGTCGAAGAAACGCTTCTCGCCGTGCGCCACTTCGGCAGCGACCTTGGCTTCGTGCGATGCCTTGTGAGCCAGCATCGGCTGGCCGACGATGTCGCCGATCGCGAAGATGTGCGGCACGTTGGTGC
>NZ_DAINNK010000114.1:0-11490 GCF_036735925.1 Povalibacter sp. | reverse complement strand
ACGCTCGACGCACCGGCCGAAAAGCTCTTCCGCTGCTACACCGACCCGAAGCTGCTGCAGAAGTGGTTCGCTCCCGAGCCGTGGACGATCAAGAGCGTCGACATCGATCCGCGCGCCGGCGGACGCATGAGTTTCGTCATGGCTTCGCCGGACGGTCAGGAGTATCCCAACAGCGGCCTCTACCTGGAGGTCGTGCCGAACAGGAAGATCGTCACCACCGATGCCGTGACGCCGGACTTCAAGCCGTCAGGCCCTTTCATGATCGCCGAAGTCACTTTCGAAGATCTCGGCAACGGCAAGACCCGGTATCGCGCCGTCGCGCGTCACTGGAACGAGGAAACGATGAAGCAGCATCAGGAGATGGGCTTCGAGCCGGGCTGGACGCAGACGGCGCGGCAGCTCGAGGCGCTCGCCAGGAAAATCTAGAAGCCCTGCGAAGCCGTCGGCATCACCGCCCGGTCACGAAGCGCGTCCAGGTCCGGTTGAGCGAGCGCGTGAAGTCGGCGGACTTCGTCAGGTTCGGTTGCAGGCGCGCCGTGACTTCGGGCGTCGGGTAGATGCTCGTGTCGGCGCGCAGCGATTCATCGATCAGCGGCGTCGCCGCGGCGTTGCCATTCGCGTACTTGACGAAGTTCGAGTTCGCCGCCGCGACCTCCGGTTGCAGCAGGTAGTCGATCAGCTTGTGCGCGTTGCCGGGATGGGCGGCGTCGATCGGGATCGCCAGCGTGTCGAACCACATCAGCGCGCCTTCCTTCGGGATCGAATACCTGATGTCGAGCGGCTTGCCGGCCTCCTCGGCACGATCGCGCGCCTGCAGCACGTCGCCGCTGTAGCCCACGGCGATGCACAGTTCGCCATTCGCAAGCTGCTCGATGTATTGCGAGCTGTGAATGGTGCGCAGGAATGGCCGGATCTTCATCAGCGCGTCTTCTGCCAGCTTCAGGTCCTCGGCGGATTCGCTGTTGGGATTCCTGCCGAGGTACAGCAGCGCGGTGCCGATCATGTCGGTCGGATCGTCGAGCATCGACACGCCGCAATCCTTGAATTTCGAGATCACTGCGGGGTCGAAGATCAGTCGCCAGCTGTCGACCGGCGCGTCCGGCATGATCTTCTGCAGCTTTCCCGCGTCGTAGCCGATGCCGGTCGTACCCCACATGTACACGACGGAGTGCGCATTGTCCGGATCGTGCGCGGCCTCGCGCTGCGCGATGTCCGGATCCACGTTCGCGAGGTTCGGCAGCTGCGATTTGTCGAGCTTGCGGAACACGCCTGCCTTGATCTGGCGTTCGAGGAAGTAGGCGCTCGGCACGACCAGGTCATAGCCGGAAGTGCCGCTCAGCAGCCGGGTCTCGAGTATTTCGTTCGAATCGAAGACGTCGTAGCGCACCTTGATGCCGGTGTCCTGTTCGAACTTCTTCAGCACCTCTTCGTCGATGTAATCCGACCAGTTGAAAACGTTGACGACAGGCTCTTCCTGACCGGCCGTCGGGGCGCCTGGTGCGGCGGCCTGTTCAGTGGTGGATTCTTTCTTTCCGCAGCCGGCAATCGCGAACAGCATGAGGGCGATCCCGAACAAAAATCGTTGCGCACGCATCCCTGGCTCCGGAGAAAGGTGGCGGTTGAATCTGCACCATATAGGTCGATAGTTCTCCAGAGAACGTGGAGTGTGCGTATCTCCCGAGCAGAGCAGGACGCAGCACTGGCGGATGGCAGATCGCAACGCATGATCCGCTCCCTTGCCTGCCGTGCGGGCTCAGGCTGACAATGCACGCCAGCCTGACAGGGAGGTGGTCGTGACATTGCGCGAAGAACGAAAGCTGCGAGCCGCAGAAGAAGCGGAAGCGTGGCTCGAACGACTGGAGCGCACCCTGCGTCCGGACGAGGTCGCGCCCTTGCGGGAGTGGCTCAAGGTCCGGCCGCATCGCGATGCGATCATCGCGAGATGCAATCTCTGGCATGGGCCGGAGATCCTGGCAGTGCTGGCCACTCTCTTTCCTGTGGACATGGCGCCACCGCCGCCCAATCGCTGGTTGGGGCAGGTCGCGCTTACCGCCTTTTCGGCGGTGGTCTGGCTTGGAGTCATCGTGACGATCGTGGTGCTGTGGACGCGCGAAGATGCCTCTCGCACGCCCTTCGGCGCCGGAGATTCCTATCGCACGGCCGTCCACGGGCAGCGCGTACTCCGGCTCAGCGACGGCAGCAGCGTCATGCTCAATACCGCAACGTATGTGCTCGCGAACATCGGAACCAGATCGCGCGAAGTCACCCTCGTCGATGGCGAAGCAACTTTCGATGTGACGAAGGATCCTGCCCGTCCATTCCAGGTTCGTGCAGGCAGCCGGCAGTTCGAATGCGGACCCGATGGCGGACGCTTCAATATCCGCCGCCTCTCCGACACCGATGTCGAGATCACCCTCGTGCGCGGCAGCATCAAAGCGCTGGTCAACGCCGATGCTGCGGCCCTGACGCCGGCGCAAGTGCGCTCGCGGTTCAGTGCAGGCGCGCACACCTTCCATGCTTCTGAAGGCGGGTTGCTCGGACCCGGATGGGTATTGCCCGGGAAGCTGGACAAAGAAAGCATGGAAAGGCGCCTTGCCTGGCAGCGTGGGCGAATCATCCTCGTCGACGAAATGCTTGAGGATGCACTCAAGGAAGTCGAGCGCTATACGACGACCCGGTTCGTGCTCGTCGATGACGGATTGCGCAGGCTCCGGGTCAGCGCCGAGTTCCGCACCGGCGACATCGACGCCGTCCTGCGCCTGCTGCGGGACACGCTGCACGTCGAATCGCGAGCAGATGAGAACGGCGACTTCCTGCTTTCGCTGTCCACACAGCCATAGCTCGCACACTTGAGCGTCGAAGCGCTTTCAGTCAGCGTCGCTCAGCGCGTCGTCCGCCAGGTACTGCAGCGCATCGGGAACAAAGGAAAGGTCGGTCGCTTCGCGCACTGCCAGCCGCATCTGCTTTTCCAGCACATCGTGCGGGACAGGATTCTGGTAGCGGGCAAGGCAGCGCCTGAGCGCCTCGCCTGCAGCGACGCCTTCGGTGCGCACCAGCCGATAGGCCTTCACGACAAGCGCTTCGGCTGCGCCGGGTGTCAGTAGCTGCGGCAGCGAATCGATACGCGCAAGATCGTCGTCGGCAACCTCGAGTTCGTAGCGTGTCGCCAGCGCCAGGAGCAAGCGGGCGCTTTCCGCTCTCGTGCTCGTCGGCAGGATCGGAATCTTGAGATCCAGGCGTCCCGGGCGTTTCAGATCCACTTCGATCAGATCCGGGCGCGACGACGCCAGTACCCACATCACTCTGCCGCGATTCGCACTCTCGGACATTTCCTGAGCAATCATCGAGTAGAGCCTGCCCGACAGG
This sequence comes from Povalibacter sp., assembly GCF_036735925.1. NCBI lineage: Bacteria > Pseudomonadati > Pseudomonadota > Gammaproteobacteria > Steroidobacterales > Steroidobacteraceae > Povalibacter > Povalibacter sp. The sequence continues at coordinate 8,124 of NZ_DAINNK010000114.1, read as the reverse complement.
CCGTTGTCCCCCGTCCCGGAATCGCGTCGACCGAGCGTCTGATCAGCCTCGTCGATGAAGACGATGCAACGGCCCAGCGCGCGAGCGAGGCTGAAAACCTTTTCGAGATTCCCCTCGCTCGCACCGATCCACTTCTCGCGGAAATTCTTCAGCTTGACGATCGGTACGCCGACTTCGCCGGCCAGGCATTCGACCAGAAACGTCTTGCCGGTGCCGACGGGTCCGCAAAGCAGATACCCCATGGGCAACGCCCGCAGGTCATTGCTCCTCCATAGCTTGATGTCCTGGCGCAACCAGCGCTTGAGTTCGTCCTGTCCGTGGTAGTTGTCCAGCGTCCGCGTGGACTGCAGGAATTCGATGAGGCCCGGCGCGTCGTGCTCGACCATCTCCTTTTTCACGGCAGCGAATTCGTCGTACCGCAACACCTGCTGCCGGTAGGTCCGCACCTTGGTCAACTGCTCGATCGTGCGGATCGATACGCCCACCATCGACGCTGCGAGAGCATTCAGATCAGGACTTTCCGGGATCGTTCCCGGGTAGTTGCGCTGAAGAACCGTCAGGGCGGCCTGCAGTTCGGCTACCGAAGGCAACGGAACCTGCACCGACGCCACGTGCGGCCCGAAGGCGATGAGCGGTTCGAGATCACTGAGATTGTCCGTGATCAGAATACTGGTGAAGGGCAGCTGCGCGAATGGATCGCTCGAACCCCACTCGCGCACAATCGCAGTGAGCGCACCGTGTTCGAAGCCGGCGCCGTCCACCGGAAGGATCTGTCCAGCGGAGCGAATCAGCACGGCGACGCGCACCGCTTTGCCCGGATCGAGCGCGCTCATGTTGGCCAGGTAGCGCAGATACTTGCTGACGAAGCGAACGGCTTCGAGAGGACCCTGCGGCAAACTCCGCAGCGCCGAGGGAACCCAGTCAGAAAGCCGCTCTGCACCGCGCGCCACGACGAGACCGCTGCCGAGATCGTAGGTGAACACGACATCGAAGCTCTCGAGTACCTCGTCGCGAACATAGTGATCGATGTTGACGAGTCTGCCGCCCGACGCCATTCGATCGTTCACATTGCCGTGAACCACGAACTGGCCCGAAGCGCCACTCTCGAACGTGACCTGAAGCTGGGTTGCCCAGTCGGGTGCGTCGTCAATTGGATGCATAACTGCCCGCTCAATCCGTCAGAACGTCAACAGGAACGTCGCTCCCCGTTGCAGACCTCGCACATACCGCACGCGCCCGCCCATTCCGTACACCAGCCGGCGCGCCACCGCGAGCCCGATTCCTTGCCCGTCTTCGCGAGTCGTGAAGAAGGGCAGGAATATCTGTTGCTCGAGTCCTTCCGGAACGCCCGGTCCGTTGTCGCGCACGCTGATCAGCATCCGGCCGCCGCGTCCCAGTCGCGCCTGAATCCACAGCCGCGGTTCCGTTTCGTTCTCCGTTGCGTTCTCGGCGTTCTGGATCAGCGCGAGCAGCGCCTGTTCGAGCTGGCCTTCATCGGCCATGAGTCGTGCGCCGGGTGAGGCGACGTCGAAATCGACTGCGCCGTTGCGATGGAGCCAGCGCGGCTCCACGGAGGCGCGGAGCCGCGCGAAGAGTGAAACGAGATCGATGGGAGTTATTACGGGCGCCGGCCATTGGCCGATCTGTCGATACGAATTCACGAAGGCCGAGATGTGTGCGGTGCGGCGACCGATGGCGTCCAGCGCCGTACGCAGATCGGCGTTCCCCCCGGAATCGCCCAGCAGTTCGAGTGCGGTTTCGCTGAGGCTCTTGATCGGCGCCAGCGAGTTCATGATCTCGTGGGTCAGGATCTGTACGAGTTCCTGCCATGCGCGCATCGATTCGGATTCGAGTTCGTGTTCGATGGGGGTCAATGCCACCAGCATCTGTTCTTCGCCTTCGACGGCGAGGCTGTTGCGATGGATCTGCCAGCGTTCGGCGCCGCGTTCCGTGTCCAGGGTGATTGCGCCGTGCGGCGGATGCGTGCGCAGCAACTGCAGGAACTGATCGGGGTCGCGAAGGCCGCCCGCTGCGGTAAGGCGTCGCGCGCGATTGGTCAGCGGTTGCGGCGCCTGTTCACCGCGCAACAGCCAGAGCGCGACGGGAATGCGTTCGAGATGGATGGCCGCGGTGATGCGTTCATCCAATGGCGCCGGTCGTGGCTCGGGCGGTGTGGGTGGCAGCGGGCGATGCGCACGCATCAATGGCCAGCCCGCAATCACGCCGGCCACGCCGAGCACCGCCGCGGCCACCCAGGTTCGCGAAGAATCGCCGGCGCCCGCGCCCAGTGCGCCGGCGGCGCACCACAGCAGGGACATCGCTGCGAACCGGAGCCGGTCAGAGGCCATGCTTCTGCAGTCGCCGATAGAGCGCGGCCCTCGACAGGCCCAGCGCCCGCGCTGCCGCGCTGAGGTTGCCCTGCGCATCCGTCATCGCACGCAGCACGGCGGAGCGCTCCTGTTCGACGAGCGGTTGCGGCGTCGTCTCCCGCGAAGGATCGTCGGTCTGTTTCGCCGGCGCGGATTGCGTGCGCTTTGCGTAGTCCAGCGCTTCGCGACAGACGTGGAGGAGGCGGGCGTTGTCCCAGGGTTTGGTGATGAAGTCGAAGGCGCCGTGCTTCACCGCGCGCACCGCAAGTTCGATGTTGGCGTAGGCGGTCAGCACGATGACGACTGGCGGCGCAGACATCGCACGAATCTCATCGAGCAATCGCAACCCCTGCTCGCCGTCCGTCCGGCCCGGTGCGAAATTCAGATCCAGCAACAGCAGTGCAGGCCGCAGGCGTTCGAGTGCACCGTAGAGTTCGACGGTGCGGCGAAGGGTGAAGACGGGCGCCAGCCGGCGCTGCAACAGAAGCTGCAGCGACAGGCCGATGTCGGGATCGTCATCCAGGACGAGAATCGAGGACGGGAGTGCCGCAACTTCCATGCGGCGATGATGGCAGCGTTCGCGCCAGCGATGCCAGCGAGGTGTCCGGAAACGAACGGTGGGCTTGGCCTGTCCGCTGCGCATGACCCAATCTGTCTGCGTCATGCATGCCTTGAAATCACCGCAGTGGTCGTCGCACGAGGACGCGGATGCCGTGAGCGGCGCCGCCATGGACCGGGCGTTGCCGCGACCGCCGGCCTGGCGTCGTTATTCGAGGCATGTCGTTCTGGCCGTGCTCGCCATCGTCGTGGCGCTGCTCGTCTGGCGTCAGCCGGTTCCGGCGCGGGTCGTCGATTCGCCGCGATTGGCGGAAGTGAAGTTCGGCGAGTTCCGTGACGAAGTGGCCTTGCGCGCCCGTGTCGAACCGGTTCGATCTTTTCAGCTCGATGCGATCGAGGCTGGCAGGGTGGAGGCGGTGTTCGTGAAGGACGGCGATCTGGTGGCCGCCGGCGATCCGCTATATCGGTTGTCGAGCGGCGAGATGGAACAGCAATTGCTGGCGCGCCGCGCCGAGGTCGCGCAGCAGCTCGCCAACGTGTCCATCGAGCGCAGCGCACAGGCGGCGAGCCTCGCGCAGAACCGCCGCGTGCTGCTGCAACTGGAGGCGGACTACCAGGCGGCCGATTCGCGCTACCGGCGAACGAAAGAACTCGCCGCGTCGGGCTATGTCCCGGCCATCGACTTCGAGGAAATCCAGCTCCGGCGCGAGACTGCCGTGGAACTGCTCGAACAGGTGCGGCGCGACCAGCGCGAGGAAGCGCGAATCCGCGAGGTGTCGATCGGGGAAATGGCGCATGCCGTCGAACAGTTGCAATACGGACTCGCTGCGCTCGAACGCGCGCAGGAACGTCTCGACCGCAATGCGCCCATCGCCGGGCGTCTCACCGGCTTTCAGGTTCGCGTGGGTGCCAGCGTCGGCCCGGGCGACCGGCTCGGCCGCATCGACGATCCCGCGGGCGGCATGCAGTTCGTCGCGGAGATCGATGAGTACTACCTGTCGCACCTCGACACCGGCATGGAAGCGACCAGCAATCTCGGGACGCTGAAAGTCATGCAGGTGTTGCCCGACGTGCGCGACGGCAAGGCCCGCGCGGTGTTGCAGCAGATCGAACCGTCCGCATCGAGACAACTGCGCGCCGGTCAGAACGTCGACATCCGGTTGCAGATGGGCGATGCCGTTCCCGCGCTGCTGATACCCGATGGACCCGGCGTGCAATCGACGCTGTACGTCCGCGAAGGCGATGGACTGCGTCGCCGCACGGTCCGGCTCGGCCGGCGCGGCAGCGGACAGGTCGAAGTGCTCGGCGGCCTGCGGGCCGGCGAGGTCGTACTGATTTCCGAACCCCCTTCCGATGCAGAGAGGTTGGCACTGCCATGATCGAGATGCAGCAACTGAGCAAGCGCTACCGGGCCGGCGAAGTCGAAACCACTGCGCTCGACTCGATCGACCTGCAGATCGATGCGGGCGAATACGTGGCGATCACCGGTCCCTCCGGCTGCGGCAAATCCACGCTGCTCGGCATCGTGGGCCTGCTCGACGTGCCGACCTCGGGCACGCTGCGGCTCGACGGTCACGATGTCACCGGCAAATCGCCGCGCGAACTGGCTGCGCTGCGCCGCGACCGCATCGGCTTCGTTTTCCAGAGCTTCAACCTGGTCGACGAGCTGACGGTGGAACAGAACGTCCAGCTCGCGCTGCGCTACGGCGGTCTGCCGGCGGCGAAACAGAAGCAGCGTGTGGCCGAGGCGCTCGAACGACTCGGCCTGTCGCATCGTGCGCGGCATCATCCCAGTCAGCTGAGCGGCGGTCAGCAGCAGCGCGTCGCCATCGCGCGCGCCATTGCTGCGCGACCCGCGCTGCTGCTGGCGGATGAACCGACCGGCAATCTTGACAGCGCGCACGGGCATGAAGTCATGCGGTTGCTGCGCGAGTTGAACGAGGAAGGCGCGACGCTGATCACCGTCACGCACAGCGCCGAGCACGCCGCGCTGGCGTCGCGATGCATTCGCCTGCTCGATGGTCGCGTGCTGGTGGATGCACACGCGGACCGCGTGTCATGAAGACATTGCTCGTCGACGCCTGGCAGAACCTGAGAACCCGGCGCAGCCACGCACTCGTCGCAGTCGGTGGATTGGCGCTCGCGTTGGCCGCCTGCGCACTGGTGGCCATGACGATGATTGCGTTGAGCGCGCCCGATCCGGCCGTCGAGGATCCCGACCGCGTCGTCGTGCTGGATTTCAAAGGCAACCAGCCGGATCGGCAGAACGACTGGTCCCTGGCTTCGCCGCTGTCCTTCGGCCCGATGCTCCGGCAATCGGGCGCGCCGCTCGATCGCATCGGCCGGGTGGCTGGCAGCGGCATGGACATCCGCCACGAAGGCCGCGGTTCGCCCGCGTACCTGTTGGTGGCCGACCCGGACGTAGTGCCGTTGCTCGGGCTGAAACCGTCGCACGGCGATCTGAATGCGGCGCTCGCGCGACCCGACGGTATTGCCATCTCTGTCGATGTCGTGCGCACGCTCTGGGGCGATCTGCCACCCGCCGAGGCTGTCGGAAAAAGAATCGAGGGGTGCGGCGAGGAGGGCGACTACAACGTATTCACCGTCATGGCGGTGCTGCCGAACACCGATCCGCGCAGTCCGCTCTACAACCCGAATCCCTGGGTCGGCGGCGCCATGGCCATGGTCGGCTTCGACTCGCCCGCGTCCGTGCCGCGCGAGCGTCAGGAAGCAATCTATGCTGCCTACATCTACGGGTGGGTCTTCGCAGAATTGCGCGAGGGGACGGACGCAGAAGAGATCGGCGCATGGATACACGAGGCCTTCGTCGCCAGTCCGCTGTACGCGAAGCTTCCTGTGGAATGGAAGGACAACCGGGAGGCGGCCTTCTTCCGGGCGCTGCCTCTCAGCGAGCTGCCATTCAAAGGCCGGGGCAAGGAAATACGCTGGACGGTATTGCGGGCGCTGGCGGTCGCCAGCGTCCTGATGCTGCTGCTGGCAGCGTTCAATTGCATGAATCTGCAGACCGCCAGCCTGTTGCAGCGTCAGCGCGAGACGGCGCTCCGGCGCAGCATCGGCGCCGCCGGTCCGCAACTCGTCATGCTGTGGACGATGGAGGCATTCATTCTGATCGCATCGGCTGCCGTGCTGGCGCTGCTGCTGGCATGGTGGCTGGCGCCGTCATTCGCAGCGTTGCTGCAACTGCCGCCGGGTTATGAATTGGGCAGTCCGGTGCCCGTCAGTATCCTGGGCGGCATCGCGATCACGGTGCTGGCGCTCGTTCCGCTCGTCGTCGGGTTTCCGGCATGGCGGGCGTTGCGCAATCCGCCGGCGCCGGCGCTGCAGGGCCGGACCGCGAGCGAGGGTCCGTGGGGACGCCGCGTTCGCCAGTCGTCGCTCGCAGTGCAGTTCGTCGGCGCCGTGGTGCTGTGTGCGATGGCCTTCATCCTGGCTGCTCAGCAATATCACCTCATGAATGCCGACCGGGGCTTCGAAACACGCAATCGCGTGTGGTTGACGATTCATACCAATCCGGAGCGCATTCCCGATCTCGAAGGATTCAAGCGCGCACTCGCGAATCATCCGGACGTTCTGCACGTTGCCCTGAGCGACAACGTTCCTGCCCTGCCGGTCGACGGCAGGATCGAACTGCACGTGAGCCGAACGCAGCACCGGCAGGCGTTGCGCATGATCAGCGTGTCGCCGGGCTTCTTCGACACCCTGGGGATGCGCGTTCTCGCCGGCACGCCGCGTGCGGGCAGCGGCGAGACCAGCATCGCGATCGACGAAAGCGCCGCCAGGGCACTGGGCTTCGACAGCCCGCAGAGCGCCATCGGTGAAATCCTGCGCAGCGGCGGCGACTTCATTCAGGAGGGCTCGCAGGAACGACGCATCGTCGCAGTCGTGAACGACTACAAGATGGAGTCGGCCCGCAAGGCGAGCATGCCCAAGGGCTTCATCGTGACCGACAAGCCGCTCTGGGACATCACGATCCACGGCACGAACGCCGCCACGCTGGCGCAGACCGTCGGCGAACTCTGGCGCCAGCACGGACCGCCGCTCGATTTCGATATCTGGACGCTGGATCAGACGCTGGCCTGGGCGTATCGCCAGGAAGGCGCATTCACCCATCTGCTGGGCGCGCTCTCGTTCCTTTGCATCGGCGTCGCCATGCTGGGCGCCTACACGCTGGTCGCCGACAGCCTGCGCCGTCGCCGCATGGAACTCGTGCTGCATCGCCTGCACGGCGCGAGCGATGCGGCGATCATGCGGCAGGCGAGCAGCGAGATCGCGGTTCCGTTTCTGGTCGCCGTATTCATCGCATTGCCGCTGGCGTGGTGGCTGGGCTCGCGTTACCTGGGCGGCTTCGTCGACCGGCTCGATGCGATGACGGGCATCGTATTGCCGATCGTCGTTGCGATCGTGGCGACACTGGTGATCACCGCTTTCGCGGTGCTGCGTCATCTGCGTCGTGCGGTGTCGTGGCAGCCGATTGAAGCGTTGCGATAGGCGCGAACCCCGCCGCGTGATGGAAGTCCGGCTTGCCGGCGGGATGATTCAGCGCCCAGTAACAGGTTCCGCCGTCGCGGTCCTTCAGCACGGCGGACAGGGCGATTCTGTGTGCGGCGGTCGCGGCGACGTCGACGCGGGCGTTCAGCACGAAGCACTGGGCGGTCTGCTCGCATGAAATCCGCGGCGGCCGATCCAGGGCGAGGTCCGCCATCCCGTCGCGGTAGGCGCGGAACCGGTACGCGGCCCAGTCGCCGGAGGGAGAGAAGTTGAACTCGCTGTAGTCGCTCGCCCCGGGCGAATCCAGGAACATCTCGAAGCACGTGTGTTGCCACAGCCCGTGGGTGCGGGCGGGCGCTGCGCTCGTCGCAGGGATCGCCAGTCGCCCGATCGTTCCGCGCACTTTGTATCGGCACAGCACGATGCCATCGGCCTGCCGTTCGATCGCGACTTCGAGTGCATCGATGAAAGCGCAGGGTGTGGTCGGATGGGGCCGCAGGCGGAAGGTGTTCATGGTCCGATGTCACCAGGTCGAATCGAGCGTCCCTTCCTCCGCGCACCGGGGGTGGGGGTTTCTGTAGGTCAGGCTTCAGCCTGACTTCTGAAAGGAGGCCGGCTGAAGCCGGCCCCACAAGCAAGAGGCCCCCACCCTGACCCTCTCCCCTCGCTGGGGGATTCCGGCGCGCTT
>NZ_DAINNK010000113.1:0-11674 GCF_036735925.1 Povalibacter sp. | reverse complement strand
CCGCCGCAAGTTCATCGTCGCCGACACGCCGGGGCACGAGCAGTACACGCGCAACATGGTGACCGGCGCATCGACGGCCGATGTCGCGGTGATCCTGATCGATGCGCGCCGCGGCGTGCTGACCCAGACGCGGCGGCACAGCTACATCGTGTCGCTGCTCGGCATCCGTCACGTCGTGCTGGCCATCAACAAGATGGATCTGATGGAGTATTCGCAGGACGTGTTCGACACCATCCTCGGCGAGTATCGCGACTTCGCGCAGCAGATCGGGCTCGAGGACATCACCGCGATTCCGCTGTCGGCTCTGAAAGGCGACAACATCATCGACCCGAGCGCGCGTATGCCCTGGTATCGCGGGCCGACGCTGATGAACTTTCTGGAAACGGTCGAGATCGAGGATGACCTGCAGCAGAAGCCGTTCCGGCTGCCGGTGCAGTGGGTGAATCGTCCGAACCAGGATTTCCGCGGCTTTGCCGGCACGATCGCCACCGGCGTCGTGCGCCGCGGCGACACGCTGCGCGCCCTGCCCTCCGGTCGCACCAGTCGTGTCGCGCGCATCGTCACTCATGATGGCGATCTGGAGCAGGCGGTCGCGGGTCAGTCGGTCACGCTCACGCTGACCGACGAGATCGACGTCAGTCGCGGCGACGTGCTGTCGGCGGCCGATGCGCCCGCCGGCGTGGCCGACCAGTTCCAGGCCACCATCATCTGGATGCACGAGGAACCGATGCTGCCGGGGCGGCCGTATGTCATCAAACTCGGCTCGCGCAGCGTGACCGGCAGCATCACGACGCCGAAGTACAAGGTGAACGTGAACACGCTGGAGCATCTCGCGGCCAAGCAGCTGGAGATGAACGAGATCGGCGTGTGCAATCTCAGTCTCGATCGTCCCGTCGCCTTCGACGCCTATGCCGACAACCGCGAGATGGGCGGCTTCATCCTCATCGACAAGCTGACGAACGACACCGTCGGTGCCGGCCTGCTGAGCTTCGCGCTGCGGCGCGCCGAGAACATCCACTGGCAGGCGCTCGACGTGAACAAGACGGCGCGCGCCTCGATCAAGGGCCAGCGTGCCTGCGTGCTGTGGTTCACGGGGCTGTCCGGCGCGGGCAAATCCACGGTGGCGAACCTGGTGGAAAAGCGGCTGCACGCGCTCGGCCGCCACACCTACACGCTCGATGGCGACAACGTGCGCCACGGGCTGAACAAGGATCTCGGCTTCACCGATGCCGATCGCGTCGAGAACATCCGCCGGGTGGCGGAGGTGTCGAAGCTGATGGTCGATGCGGGCCTCATCGTGCTGGTCTCGTTCATTTCGCCGTTCCGTTCGGAGCGGCGCTTGGCGCGGGAAATGCTGCAGTCGGGCGAGTTCTTCGAAGTCTTCGTCGACACGCCGATCGAAGAGGCGGAGCGTCGCGATCCGAAAGGCCTGTACAAAAAGGCGCGGCGCGGCGAGCTCGCCAATTTCACCGGCATCGACTCGCCGTACGAACCGCCCGAACATGCGGAAATCCATCTGCGTACCGCATTGTTCTCGCCCGAGCAGGCAGCGGAAGAAATCCTCACCACGCTGCGCGATGCCGGCATGCTGTATCCGGCCGACAATCTTTCAGGCCTATGAGCACGTTTGCTGCAACGCTGCTTGCCGACATCTCGCGCCTGGCGCGCCGCGCGGGCGAGGAGATCCTCGACGTCTATCGTCAGCCCTTCGATGTCGAGCGCAAGAAGGATGCCTCGCCGCTGACCCAGGCCGACCTGCGCGCCCACGCCGCGATCGTGAAAGGGCTCGAAGCACTGACGCCCGATACGCCAGTGCTGTCGGAAGAAGCGAGCGAGATCGGCTTCGACGTGCGCAGCCAGTGGTGGCGTTACTGGCTGGTGGATCCGCTCGACGGCACCAGGGAATTCGTTTCGCGCAATGGCGAGTTCACGGTGAACATCGCACTGATCGAGAACCATGTGCCGACGCTCGGCGTCGTGCACGTGCCGGTCAAGGACACCACGTATTCCGGCGTGCACGGCGAGGGCGCGTTCCGCCAATCAGGCAGCGAGGCAACTGTGCGTATCCGGGTGCAGACGCCGGCGGCGTCGCCGCTGCGTGTCGTCGGCAGCCGCTCGCATGCCGGCGCAGGATCGCTCGATGCCTATCTCGACAGGCTGGGCGCGCATTCGCTGCTGAGCGTCGGCAGCTCGCTCAAGTTCTGTTTCGTCGCCGAGGGCAGCGCCGATTTCTATCCGCGCTTCGGCCCGACGAGCGAGTGGGACACGGCTGCCGCGCATGCGGTCGTGGCAGCGGCCGGCGGTGCCGTGGTGGACCTGCAAGGTCAGCCGCTGCGCTACAACACCAGGGACAGTCTGCTGAATCCGCACTTCCTGGTGTTCGGCGATCACAATCGCGACTGGATCGGCGCGCTCGAATCGGCCGGCTGAATCACGGTTGCGCGGGTGCGGGCGTATCTCGCCCGGTCACCCGCACGAATATCTGCGCACCGCGCGTCGAGCCGTCGGCGGCCGGCAACAGACTGGTAAACCGCACGGGATATTCGCCGGCGGCATCGGGCTGCATGCAGATGTCCCGGCGCGTGCGCTCCAGTTGCAGGCTGTCGCGATGATCCTGCCGGACGCTGACCGACAGCGGCGCGCGCTTCACCAGCGATCCGTCCGGGGCCGTCGCCCGGATCTTCAGTGAGGACAGACAGAGCCGGTCGCCGGCATGCAGTGCGGTAACGGTCGGATCGACTTCGATGCGCGACACCCGGACCTGCTTCAGGGAAAGATCGGCCAGGTCGCTGGCCATGAACAGATGTCTGCCGGCCTGGACCGGCTGGTCGCCCGCCGAGGTGGCAACGTCGCCGATGACCACCCAGACGATCTGGAAATCGGCGATCTGCGTTTGTGACGGTCCGGCGGTCAGCAGTAAGGCGATGCCCGTCAGCCACAGGGCATGTGCATGAACGACACGGCAGGCTGGCAGCCTCATGAGGACTCCTGACGATCACACCGACGAAACCCAATACCACCGGAGCGCCACGGGTTCCGCTCGCGGTCACGTAAAACTGCGGCATTTCCCGGGATTCCTGCAACCCGGCGCCTTGCAATGGCCGCAGAACTGCTGCTAGATTCCGGGCCATGCGCAACCACCAGCAATTTCCGGCTTCGCCCCTTCGCGGCGGCCTGCTGCTGCGTGCGCGCCTGCACCTGCGTCGCTAGACGCAAAACTCCTCGCATCGGCGCCCGCCTCATGGCGCTGCCAAAAAATAGAGTTTTCGTTCCGGTTGTCCCGCGGCCCCGCAGTCATGCCGCCGGCGACCCAGCCACAGGAATCGCAAGCATGTTGAAGGACCCTTCCGCCAAATATCGCTCGTTCGCCCCGATCGATATCAAGGACCGTACCTGGCCCGACAAAGTCATCGCAGCCGCGCCCTTGTGGTGCAGCGTCGATCTGCGCGACGGCAATCAGGCGCTGATCGAACCGATGGACGCCGCGCGCAAGCGGCGCATGTTCGATCTGCTGATCAAGACGGGTTTCAAGGAAATCGAAGTCGGTTTCCCGGCGGCATCGCAGACGGACTTCGATTTCGTACGCGAGCTGATCGAGCGCAACCTGATTCCGGACGACGTCACGATCCAGGTGCTCACGCAGTCCCGGCCCGAACTGATCGAACGCACGTTCGAATCGCTGCGGGGCGCGAAGCGGGCGATCGTGCATCTCTACAACTCCACCTCGACCGTGCAGCGTCGCGTGGTCTTCGGACTGGATCGCCCCGGCATCGTCGCCATCGCGGTGGCCGGCGCGAAGTGCGTGCGCGACCAAGCGCTCAAGCAGCCGGATACCGACTGGTACTTCGAATACAGCCCCGAAAGCTTCACCGGCACCGAACTCGATTTCGCAGTGGAAATCTGCGATGCGGTGACCGGCATCTGGCAACCGACGCCGGATCACAAGGTGATCATCAATCTGCCGGCCACGGTGGAAATGGCAACGCCGAATGTCTACGCCGACCAGATCGAGTGGATCGGCCGGCACATCGCCCGTCGCGATTCGATCGTGCTGTCCGTGCATCCCCACAATGATCGCGGCACGGCGGTCGCCGCGGCGGAACTCGCCGTGATGGCCGGCGCCGATCGCGTCGAAGGCACGCTCTTCGGCAATGGCGAACGCACGGGCAATGTCGACGTCGTGACGCTGGCGATGAACCTCTACACGCAGGGCGTTCATCCGAACCTCGACTTCTCCAACATCAACGAAGCGGCGCGCTGCGTCGAGCAGTGCAATCAGCTGCCGATTCATCCGCGGCATCCGTACGTCGGCGATCTGGTGTTCACCGCGTTCTCGGGCTCGCACCAGGACGCGATCAAGAAAGGCTTTGCCGCGCGCCAGGAAGCCGACATCTGGGAAGTACCTTATCTGCCCATCGATCCGCGCGACCTCGGCCGCACGTACGAGTCCGTCATCCGCGTCAACAGCCAGTCCGGCAAGGGTGGCATTGCCTACCTGCTGGAGCGCGATTACGGCGTGGCGATGCCGCGTCGTCTGCAGATCGAGTTCAGCCAGGTGGTGCAGTCGGTGACGGATGCGACGGGCAAGGAACTCAGCTCCGAACAGATCTGGGAGCTGTTCAATCGCGAGTTCCTCGAACAGGCCGGCACGTACAGCTACCTCTCGCACCAGCTCACGACCGCCAAGGATCATCCCGAGATCCAGAAGCTGACCATGCGGCTGCGTTGCGACGGCCAGGGCGCACTGCTCAACGGCGAAGGCAACGGACCGATCGATGCGCTCGTCGACGCGCTGGGTTTCCGCATCGACGTGCTGTCGTTCGAGGAGCACTCGATCGGCACGGGCAGCAATGCGCGCGCGATGTCGTGCGTCGAAATCACGACGCCGGCGCGCACGACGCTGTTCGGCGTCGGCATTCACGAGAACATCGTGACGGCGTCGCTGCTCGCCGTGCTGAGCGCGGTCAATCGCGCGCTGCGCCGCAATCTGCTCGATGATTCGATGCCGGTGGCTTCGGCCGGCGGCTGATCCGGCCTTCGGCTGCGAAGAGGTCGCGGAATGATCCTCGACCTCTTTGCCGCCCTTCGCGGGAATCAGCTGGCGATGTAGCGCTCGAGGTGATCGATCGTCTGCTGCTGTTCTTCGATGACAGCTTTGACCAGATCGCCGATCGAAATCATGCCGACGACCGCCCCGCGCTCCACCACCGGCAGGTGCCGGATGCGCTTCTGGGTCATGATCTCCATGCAGTTGTGCACGGCTTCATCGGGCGAAATGGTCGTCACGGGACTGGTCATGATGTCGCGCACGGGAGTGTCGGCGCTGGATCGCTCCTTCAGGATGACTTTGCGGGCGTAATCCCGCTCCGACACGATCCCCAGCAGCTGGCCGTCGCGTATGACGGGCAGCGCACCGATGCCGCGATCCGCCATGGTCTGTATGGCCTCGAGAACCGGCGCATCCGGGTCGATGAACCAGACGTTCTTCCCCTTCAACGCCAGCAAGTAGGTAATGCGCAGCATCGGCGACCCTCCTCGCGGAAGCATCGACCGGATCAGGTGCCGAGTTCAATTTCGGCATCCCGCAGACGGCAGCTCGATCAGCTCGACGGAAACTGCGCCCGCACGCGCCGCTCGGCTTCCAGCCAGTCGTCCAGTTCATGCCCGCCTGCGAAATGGCGCTCCGCAGCAATGAAGTAGGCCGCGGTGGCAATCATGCCCGTCATGTCCTCGGGGCTCGGGTGCAGCGCCACGACTTCGACGGGCGGCGATGCCGGCTCGGCTGACGCGGCTTTCTTGCGCGTGCGAGCGGGCTTCGTGGCGCCCGTCGCATCGGCCGACACTGCCGTGGCCTTCGAACGTTTGGCTTTCGCGGTGCTGGATTGGGTGGCAGGGGACACTTGCATGAGTTGCCTCCGGCAATCGAGGGGGGACAGCCACGACAAGCACGGACTGTGCCAGTGGCGTCCCGCGATTCTATGCAGGCCGGATGACACGCAAATGTCGGAAAGCGTCGACTTGCCAGGACGGCGCGACGCCGCTCGTCATGAACCCCGCGAGTGCGCCGCTGCGGATCGGCGCACGTCGACGGTGCGAGCCGATCAGTGGTGGTGGCCGCCCGGGCCGTGCACGTGGCCGTGCGAGATTTCTTCTTCCGTCGCCTCGCGCACGTCGGTGATCTCGACGTCGAAGGTCAGGTCCTGACCCGCGAGCGCATGATTGCCGTCCACCGTCACCATGTCCCCCTGGATCTGGGTGACGGTGACCATGCGCGGACCGGCGTTCGACTGCACCTGGAACTGCATGCCCACCTGCACGTCGGCCACGCCGCGGAAGGAACGACGCGGTACTTTCTGGATGAGCGCCTTGTCGTACACGCCGTAGGCATCGGCAGCGGCGACCTTCGCCTGGAGCTTGTCGCCGGCCTGCTTGCCCTCGAGCTGGCTTTCCAGGCCCGGGATCAGATTGCCGTTGCCATGCAGGTAGGTCAGCGGATCGCCGCCCGCCGACGAATCGAGCGTCTCGCCCTTGTCGTTGGTGAGGGTGTAGTGGATGGAAACGACGGCGTTCTGGGCGACTTGCATGGGATGGGCGGACTGTCCTGAGAAAGGGCGCGATTATGGCCCCATTTGCTGCTGGCTGCCGCGGGAATTTCCGACGGCCACGGGCCCGCGGCTACGTCGAACCCGTCGTCTTCCACAAGGTACCGGCCGCCAGCGCCGCGAGGATTTCCTGCGTGTGCTGGCCGCGCACCGGCACCGGTCCGGGTTGCACGCGTCGACCGTCGAACCGCGGCGCGGGGCTGACCTCCAGCTCACCGTCGCGCTCGAAGTAGATCTCGCGCGCGACATTGTGCGGATGGTGCGCCGCTTCGTCGGGACTCAGCACCGGTCCGAAGCACGCGTCGGTGTTCTCCAGCAACGCGCACCATTCGGCGCGCGTCTTCGTTGCAAACAGCTGCGTGAACTGCGCGTGCAGTTCCGGCCAGCGCTTGCGGTCCCACTGATTCGCGAAGCGCGGATCATCCTGCAGGCCGAGCTTCTGCAGCAGCAGCGCATGGAACTGCGGTTCGATCGAGCCGAGCGTGACGAACTCGCCGTCGGCGCAGCGATAGGTGGCGTAGAAGTGCGAGCTGTCGTGGATGTTGTGGCCACGCGGGTTGCCGACCAGGCCGGCCCATCGGGTCGACAGCGCGAGCTGCAGCATGTGCGCCGCACCGTCGACGATCGCCGCATCGACGATCGTGCCGCGTCCGCTCGAACGCGCATTCAGGATGCCGCAAAGGATGCCCACCGTGAGATACAACGCCCCGCCACCGATGTCGCCGACCTGCGTGATCAGCGTCGAGGGTGGATCGTTCGGGCCGCCGTTGTAGTACATGGCGCCGGCGAGCGAGAGGTAGTTGTTGTCGTGTCCGGCGGCCTGCGACAGCGGTCCGCGCTGACCCCAGCCGGTCATGCGCCCGTAGACGAGGCGCGGATTGCGCGCCTGGCACTCATCGGGCCCGAGACCGAGGCGCTCCATCACGCCGGGCCGCATGCCTTCGATCATCGCATCGGCATTCTCGATCAGGCGCAGCACCGTGTCGCGGCCCGCGGGCGTGCGAATGTCGACGATGATCGAACGCTTGCCGCGATTGATGATGCTGCGGTTGGAACTCAGCCCCTTGATCGTCGACTCATCGCGCTCGACTGCGATCACGTCGGCGCCAAGGTCCGCCAGGTGCATGGCACAGAACGGCCCGGGGCCGATGCCGGCGATTTCGACGATTCTTGCTCCCGCGAGCACCGCTATTCCACGGTCACCGATTTCGCCAGGTTGCGCGGCTGATCAACATCCGTGCCACGCAGGATGGCGCAGTGATACGAGAGCAGTTGCAGGGGGATGCTGTACACGGCCGCTGCCTGGAAGTGGCTCACGTGCTTGGGCATCGTGATCACCGTCACGCCCTCGGAAGACTGCATGCCGGAGTCGGGATCGGCAAAGACATACAGCTCGCCGCCGCGCGCGCGAACTTCCTGCAGATTGGACTTGAGCTTTTCCAGCAGATCATTGTTCGGCGCCACGACGATGACGGGCATGTCGTCGTCGACCAGCGCGAGCGGGCCGTGTTTCAACTCGCCCGCCGCGTAGGCCTCGGCGTGGATGTACGAGATCTCTTTAAGCTTCAGTGCACCTTCCATCGCGATCGGATGCATCTGGCCGCGGCCCAGGAACAGGGCGTGGTGCTTGTCGGCGAAGCGCTTGGCGAGTTCCTTGATGGTCGGTTCGAGATGCAGCGTCTTTTCGATCAGCCCCGGAATTTCGATGAGGCGCTGCACGAGGCCGCGTTCGCGTTCCGGATCGGCGCCGTTGAACTTGGCAAGCGCCACTACCAGCATGCCGAGCGCGGCGAGCTGCGTGGTGAAGGCTTTGGTGGACGCCACGCCGATCTCCGGGCCCGCGCGCGTCAGCAACACGAGTTCGGATTCGCGTACCAGCGAGCTTTCCGGCACGTTGCAGATCGACAGCGATGAGAGATAGCCCGACTGCTTGGCCATGCGCAGCGCGGCGAGCGTGTCGGCCGTTTCGCCGGACTGCGAGATCGTGACGAACAACGTGTTCTTCGGCACGACGGGATTGCGATAGCGATACTCGCTCGCGATCTCGACCCAGCAGGGCAGGCGGGCGATCTGTTCGATGTAGTACTTGGCCACGGCGCCGGCGTGATAGCTCGTGCCGCAGGCGACGATCTGGACCGCCTCGGTGCGACGGAATATTTCCGAGGCCAGCGGACCGAACGCGGCTTCGAGCAGCTTGCCGCCGGCGACCCGTTCTTCGAGCGTCTGCGCGATGGCGCGCGGCTGCTCGAAGATTTCCTTCAGCATGAAGTGCGGATAGTCGCCCTTCTCCGCGGCGTCCGCCGACAGCGCGCTTTCGCGAACCGGCCGCTGTGCCGTGTTGCCTTCGCTGTCGAGCACACGAACGCCCTGCCGGCCGATCTCGGCGACATCGCCTTCTTCGAGGAAGATGAAATTGCGCGTGACGGGCAGCAGCGCCGAGACGTCCGAGGCCACGAAGTTTTCGTTCTTGCCGACCCCGATCACCACGGGACAACCGGCGCGCGCGAGGATGATCTTGTCCGGCGCATCTTCCGAAACGACGGCCAGCGCGTAGGCGCCTTCGAGTTCGGCGACCGTCGCGCGGACGGCGCGGAAGATATCGCCGAGCTTCTGCTTGTGATGATGAATGCGGTGCGCGATGACTTCGGTATCGGTCTCCGAGGTGAACGCGTAGCCGAGCTTCGTCAGTTCGTCGCGCAGCTCTTCGTGATTCTCGATGATGCCGTTGTGAACGATGGCAATGCCGTCGCGGGAGATGTGCGGGTGTGCATTGCGCTCGGACGGCACGCCGTGGGTTGCCCAGCGGGTGTGTGCAATGCCGAGGCGGCCTTCCGTCGGCGTTTCCGTGATCGCATCCTGCAGCATCTTCACCTTGCCGACCGTGCGCAGACGACGCAGATGTCCTTCTGCGTTCAGCACGGCGACGCCGGCAGAATCGTAGCCGCGATATTCGAGCCGCCGCAGGCCTTCGATGAGGATCGGGACGATGTTGCGATCAGCGATGGCGCCGACGATTCCGCACATGGATCAGGATTCCTGGACGTTGGGCTGTTGGCCGTGATCGAGCGTTCGTGCGCCGCTCCGAACCCGGATTCTACTCGGCAAACTACTCGTCAAATGGGAGGTATCGCACGACTTGGAAGGCCTCCACTTGACCCGAACCGGGACCTAGGTCTTCTTCTCGGGCCGCTTCCAGCCTTCGATGGTCACCTGGCGTGCCCGCGCGAGCGTGAGCTTGCTGTCCGGAGCATCGCGGGTAATGGTCGAACCGGCGCCTGTATTGGCGTTGGCGCCGATCTTCACCGGGGCCACCAGCATCGAGCCTGAGCCGATGAATGCACCGTCGCCGATCTCGGTGCGATGCTTGTTCACGCCGTCGTAATTTACGGTCACAGTGCCAGCACCGACATTGACCTTCCGGCCGACCGTCGCATCGCCGAGATAGGTCAGGTGATTGGCCTTGCTGCCGGCGCCGAGCTCGCTCTTCTTCACTTCCACGAAATTGCCGATGTGGACGTCCTCGTGCAGCACGGCGTCCGGGCGCAGGCGGGCGAACGGTCCGATGGAATTGCGCGGGCCGATGTTCGCCCGGTCGATGACGCAGTTCGGATGGATTTCCGTGTCCGCATCGATGCGGCAATCCTTGAGATAGTTGTTCGGCCCGATGCGGACACGGTCGCCGAGATGGACGTTGCCGACCAGCACCGCATTCACGTCGATGAATACGTCCCGCCCGACGGTGACGTTGCCGCGGATGTCGATGCGCGCCGGATCAGCGAGCGTCACACCCTGCAGCATGAGCTGCGTGGCGCGTTCTGCGCGCAGTGCGGCCTCGAGCTGCGCGAGCTGCACCTTGTCGTTGACGCCCAGCACTTCCGTTTCCGTGCCCGCCACGACCGCGCCGATCTTCATGCCGTCGCGCACTGCCATGACGATGACATCGGTCAGGTAGTACTCGCCCTGGGCATTGTCGTTCTTCAATGCCGCGAGCCATTTGCGCAACGAGGCGGCGGGCATCGCCATGAGGCCGGTGTTGCCTTCGTTGATGGCGCGTTCCTTGGTGTTCGCATCCTTCTGTTCGACGATGCGCACGACGTTGCCTGCGCCGTCGCGCACGACGCGGCCGTAGCCGGTGGGATCCGACAGCATGACGGTCAGCAGGCCGAGCGACTTCTGGTCGCAACGTTCGAGCAGCTGTTCCAGCGATGTTTTGCGGATCAACGGCACATCGCCGTAGAGAATCAGCACGCGATGATCGTCAGGGATGTGCGGCATCGCCTGGGCAACGGCATGGCCGGTGCCGAGCTGCTCGGCTTGCAGCACCCAGTTGACCGGTTCCTTCGAGAGCCGTTCGCGGACCAGGTCGCCGCCATGGCCGTAAACCACGTGAATGGCATCGGCGCCGAGCGACTTCGCCGTATCGAGGACATGCGACAGCAATGCATGACCCGCCAAAGGTTGCAGCACCTTCGGCAGGTCGGACTTCATTCGCTTTCCCTGGCCGGCGGCGAGGATGACGACGGAGAGTGGTGAAGACATATGCGAGGTCCGGGACTCGGGTCAGGACATATCAGTATCGGCGGTGCATGAAACAAAATGCGCCCCGAAGGGCGCATTCTGCAATCTTTTCCAAGCCTGCGGCCCGCCGCCGGCTACTGCTTTATCTTCCGCAGCTTCTCCAGCATCTTGAGCTGCGCAGCCGCACGCAGCAGTTCAGCCTGCGCCTTGGCGCTGTCGATGGTATCGCCGCGATTCCGCAGCGCTTCTTCGGCCGCCTGCTTGGCGCTCAGCGCAGCTGCTTCGTCCAGATCCTTCGCGCGCAGTGCCGTGTCGGCGAGAACCGTCACGACGTGCGGCTGAATTTCGATCGCGCCACCCGACACATAGAAGAACTGCTCATCGCCGGCAGCAGTCTGCACGCGAACTTCGCCCGGCTTGAGCGTCGTCAGCAGCGGCGCGTGACGGGGCGCGATACCGATCTCGCCCATCACGGCCGGCGCGAACACCATCGAGGCCTCGCCGGAGAAGATCTCGCCTTCGGCGCTGACGATGTCGACATGAATTGTGGCCAT
>NZ_DAINNK010000112.1:0-11712 GCF_036735925.1 Povalibacter sp. | reverse complement strand
CCATCTGGTTCGTCATGGGGACGCTCGCGTTCACGTTCCTGCCGTGCTGAGCGGGTATCGCAGACCCGCAGGTCACGGCCACATGGCCGTGACCTGCAACGCACGGCAAGCCGACGTCAGTCCGCCCTCAAGGCGCTGACGATCGGCATCCGGGCTGCGCGAACGGCCGGCAGCAGCCCGCCGGCAAGTCCGACAACGGACGCGACGACGACACTGATCGCGACCAGATCACCAGTGATCGCGAGCTGATAGACGACCTGCGACCCGCCCATGGCGCTGCTGATCGTGTTGACCGAGCTGCCATCGAACAGACTGTAAGCCAGCATCACTCCTGCGCCGGCGCCCAGTAGCGCCAGCAGCAGCGCTTCCAGCACGACGGCCGTGGCCACTGCGCCCGGCAGGAATCCGAGCGCACGCAATGTCGCGATTTCGGTCGAACGATCGATGACGGCGGAGTACATCGTATTGAGAGCGCCGACGAGCGCGCCGATGGCCATGATCGTCCCGATGAAGTAAGCGATCAGATTGAGCAGTCGATGCATGGAACGGGACGTCACTGCGACATAGTCAGCTTCTCGCAGAACGTCGACTTCGAGCATCGGGTTGCTGGTCAGCGCGTCTTTGAAATGCCGAAACTCATCGGGGCTCTTCAGCTGCGCCACCACGGTTGAGAAGCCGTTCGATTGATACGCGGCAATCAGCGTTTCCGCGTCCGCGAGCAGTCCCGATTCGTCGGAGCTGCCCTCGCTTTCAAACGTGCCGACCACGGTCCATTCGCCGTCACGCAGCACGATGCGATTGCCGATTGCCAGTCCCGCGAAGCGCTTCTGCGCTGTGAGTCCCACCGCGACCTCATGCACTGCCGGCCTGAACCAGCGTCCCGCAACGAGCTTGATTTCCGGTCTCAATGCTGAACTTCGTGGCCCGACTCCCCGCACGGCGATATACGCATCCTTGCCGTCGCTTCTACTCGCAACAACTGCGGTCAGAACCTTCTCGGCAGATGCGATGGGATGACCGCTGGAATCCCGCCGGATCCCCGGACTGTCGAAGATGGTATTGACCGCCTCGCGCGACAGGTTGCTGCTTGCCTGCGAATCGCTCCCACTGCTGAGAACGACCAAGCGGTCGTCGCGAACGGTTCCAGCAACCGTGCGAGTGAAGCCCGCGGAAAGCGCAAGGACGGATATGAGAACCGCAACCACACCAGTCATGCCGATGATGACCGCGAGGATGGAACCGAGACGCTGCCGCATGCCCAGCAGGCTGACGGCAGTAAGCGCGGCAATCTGTCGAACTGCAGTGCTCATCGACGTAGCGCCTCCACGATGCGCAGTCGCCGGGCTCGCATTGCCGGTAGCGCGGCGCTGATCAGCGCCAGAATCACGGCTACACCCATTCCTGCGGCCGCCACCTGCCAATGGAAGTGCTGCAATCCGATGAAGCTCTTGAGCCGAGGAAAGAGCACGGCGGCGATTCCCAATCCCAGGACCGCCGCAACTCCGCACAGCAGCGTTGCCTCGGCCACAACGATCGAGAGCACACCGACGTTGGAGAATCCCAGGGTTTTCAGGACAGCGAACTCCGGCACCCGCTCCCGTCCCGACTGGATCATCGTGTTGGCGGTGATGAACAGCAATGCGAAGAACACAGCGCCACAGATCGCATTGGTGAAGAACTGGAAATCGCCGAATCGCTGGAGGGCTACTTCGGCCTCCTGCTGTTCACTGTAGGTGCGCGTCTCTGCCGGCGAGTTGGCGAACAAAGCATCGATCAGCCTGGCCACCTGCACCGACCGGGTGGGATCCGCGATCTGGACGATGATGACGTCGAACGTGTCGCTGTTGAGCAGCCGCGTTTCGTCGAAGTAATCGTAGTTCACCAGCGCCATCGACTTCTGGCCCGGGCGATCGACGTCATCGAGGATCGCAACCAGCTCGAACGTCCACACCGGATTGCCATCCTTGCGGGCAATCGCCGAATGGAGAGGCACTTTGTCGCCGAGCTTGAGTTGCAGGCGATCGCGCAACGCCGGTGTCATGGCGATACCCGCCCGATTGTTCTTCATGGCGGCGACATACTGCGGCGCCATCGCATAGTCCCGGCGTACGGCGAGATAGCTCTCCACCGAAGTAGCCAATGCGAACATGCGGTTTCGCGGATTCTGGTAGTAGCCCAGGAACACCGTGCGCCCGGCCGCGCCTGCTACGCCAGGAACTGCGAGGATCTTCTCGGCAGCCGACACCGGCATCGGGTTGCCGCCGGGGACCCGCGGCTCACTGAACAGTCGGTCCAGTTGCGCTGCCTCGACGGCCGCATGGAAGCCGGCGTTTATGCCTTGCAGCAGTCCAAACAGGATGAAGGCCACCATCACGGAGAGCAGGGTCAGCACGGATCGAACAGGCTTGCGTATGAGACCAGACCAGATGAGAGGCAGAAACTTCATCCAGGGAGCTCCATGATCGCGTGGTGAGCCGCATCACACAGAGAGTCATGAGCGGTGCTGGCGCTCTGCAAACGAAGGGCATCGTAGCCGCCCCGCCGCCCGATGAGCCAACGATCGATCGCTGCCGAGCGAAGTTCTCCAGATTCGATGTAAAGGAACCTTGACAAGCGGTTCTTCGCGAGTACCCTGTAAAGGACGCTTTACAGACCCCCGCACGGAGAACCGCAATGCTCGAACAGGAAGCCACCCGCAAATACCGCCTCGAACTGGGCGCCAGCCTGGCGATCTATCTGGGCGCTCTGTTCGTCTCCCTCCGTCTCGCCAAGTCCATGGATCCCGGCACCTTGCGCACTGCGCTGCTGATCATCCCTGTCATCCCCGTGATGCTTGCCGTGTGGGCCATTGCCCGGCATTTCCAGCGCATGGACGAGTTCATGCGTCTGCGCAGTCTCGAGAGTTTCGCCGTTGCCGGCGCCGTGACCGCCGGCCTCGCCATGACCTATGGCTTCCTCGAATCGGCGGGCTTCCCGAAGCTCAGCATGTTCTGGGTGTGGGGCGTGATGGGCGCAACGTGGATGCTGGCGACGGTGTGGCGTTGCCTGGTGTCGCGATGAAAAACCTGGTGCGCGATCTGCGCGCCGCCCGCGGCTGGAGTCAGGGCGATCTGGCCGACAGGCTGGAAGTCTCGCGCCAGACCATCAACGCAATAGAGACGGGACGCTACGACCCCAGCCTGCCGCTCGCCTTCGCCATCGCGAAGCTGTTCGGCAAGCCGATCGAAAAAATCTTTCTGACGGAGTAACCCATGAGAGCCGCGATTCTTGCGGGCGTCGCCTGCGCCCTCGCCTTCTTCACGCCGGCACTCTCCGCCAGCGAGGAGTCCGCCGTAGCGTCCTTCGACTCCGGCGCCTTGCGCGTCGAACAACGGAGCACGAAAGGCCCGCCGCTGATTTTCATCCCTGGCCTCGCGAGCGGCACTTGGGCGTGGCAGAGCGATGCCGAACGCCTCGCCAGGACGTACACGGTGTACGTGGTGTCGGTGCCGGGCTTCGACGGACGTCCGGCGATTGCCGGCACCACGCTCGACTCTCTCGCACAGGATCTGCGCAAGCTCATCGGCGACAGGCATCTCGAACGACCCGTGCTCATCGGGCACAGCATGGGCGGCACACTGGGCATGGCCTTCGCGACCGAACATTCCGGCCTGATTGCCGGCGTCATCGCTGTCGATGGACTGCCGGTTTTCCCCGGTACCGAGCATATCGGCCCGGATCGCAGCGTCCTCGCCCAGGGCGCACGTGCGCAACTCGAAAGTCAGACGCCCGAACAGTTCGTCGCGTACCAGCAGATCTACATGAAGCACGTAGGCGCGATCGACGAAGCGACGGCGACGAAGATCGCCGAACTCTCCAGCCGCAGCGATCCGAAAGCCGTGGCCGACTTCGCAGCCCAGCTACTGCTGCTGGACCTGCGCCCGAAGCTCGCCTCGATCAAGGTGCCCGTGGTCGAGATCTCGCCCTTCCATGCCCCGGACTTCGCCGCGATGAATGTCGACGAGGCCATGAAGACTCACTACTACCGCATGCTGCTCAGCGGCGTCGAAAAGCTCGAGGTGTTGTCCGTGTCGCCGGCCCGTCACTTCGTCATGTTCGACCAGCCGGAAAAATTCGCGACGACGCTCGACCAGGCACTCGCAAAGGTGTACGAGTGAAGCTGCGTTACCCGAGGTTCCTGTCATGAACAGTACGTTGCAGCTGCCGCCCCTTACCCGCGATCCGGACGAAGCGAAACGCCATCTCGACGAGTATGGGCTCGCGCGCCTCGCCGACGCGCTGTCGCCCGAAGAGCTGCAGTCGGCCCGCGCGCGTCTGTCGGAGCAGGCGGACGCGGAAAAGGCGGCAGGATGCTCCTATCACGATGGCGCGAGCCCCACCGGCCCCACCGCGGGTGCGCCGAATCAGCGGGTCTGGAATCTGATCAACAAGGGCGAGATCTTTCGCCGCGTCGCCACGTCGGGCCGCATGCTCGATCTCGTGCGGCACGTGCTGGGACCGGACATCCTGCTGTCGTCGATGACCGCGAACATCGCACGCCAGGGCGGCAGGCCCATGGCGATCCACTCCGACCAGAACTACATCCCGGTGGAAACGCCCTATCCGATGGTTTGCGACGTCGCCTGGATGCTCGTCGATTTCACCGAGGAGAACGGCGCGACCCGCGTGATCCCGGGCAGTCATCGCTGGGGACGACTTCCCCGTGCCGATGAGCCGTTGACGACGGTCGCTGCCACGGGCCCCGCCGGCACCGCGCTGATCTTCGATGGACGTTTGTGGCACGGCACCGGCGCGAACGTGACGGGCGAGTCGCGCTACGCGATGTTCACCTACTACTGCCGCGCGTTCCTGCGCCAGCAGGAGAACTTCTCGCTATCGACCTCGCCGGAGGTGCTCGCACAGGCATCGCCCGCCTTGCTCGCGCTGCTTGGATTCCAGGTCTGGCACACGCTCGGCATGATCGAAGGCACGACGCACGGCTCGATCAATCCGCGTCCGGCGCAGTTCTCGCAGGAACTGCCAAGGTAAGGACTGCGGCGCGATTCAGCGCCGCCGCAGCTCGAGCAGTTCGACCAGAAATCCGTCCGGATCCTTCACGAGCGCGTACACCAGGTTCTGGGATTCGGCCACCGTGGGCGGCGTGACGATACGGACACCGGCCGCCTGCAGCTTCTCGATCATCCCCGCGATGTCCGTGACATTGAAGAGGATGCGGCTGAATGCACTGCCGCGCTCATAGGGCTTGTCGCGCTTGGCATCGTGCATGAGGAGGATTCCCGCGCCCGGCTCCTTGCCCACGGGCGCGTAGCCGAGCAGCGTCTCGGTGACGCCGTTGCCGAGATCGATGAATCCTTGCCGGCTCATGCCGAGCAGATCGACGTAGAAGCCGCACGCGCGTTCGACGTCAGGCACGTTGAGGCACACGTAGTCGAGGCGTATCTGTCGTTCCACCACTCTCTGATCCTCCCGAAGAAAAAAGTCCCTTGTCGCGACGTGCGGCCATGTACCGGCGGCGACGTCACTCGCTCGGCAACGCGTAGGCAATGATGTGCCCGCCCGCCGAATCTGTCGGCCCCGTCGGCGTACCGGCGGCGCGACGTCCGAACGCGCGCTGCTCGTTCGGAACCGTGATGACGACGATCTGACGCTTCGTCTTCGGCGACACATAAGTCATCGGCGATGCCTGGGCGCTCGCCGGCAGATAGTCGCGCCACAACTCCTCGCCCGTCGTGACATCGAACGCACGGAAATAGCGATCCATCGTGCCGCCGATGAAGATCAGGCCGCCCTTCGTGACGACGGCGCCGGCCTGCAGCGGCACCCCCATCGGCAGCGGGATGCGAAAGCGCGTGCCCCACGGGCCGATCTCGTTCGTCGTGCCGATGGAACGATTCCACAGCAGCTCGCGCGTCTGCAGGTCGATGACCGCGAGCCGGCCATACGGAGGCTGATTGCAGGGCACGTTGAGCGGCGACAGAAACGGTACCGTCGTCATGCCGTAGGGTGTTCCCGTCTGCGAACTCACGCGCATGCCTTCCTTGATCTCCGCGCGCGGATGCAGCTGCAGGCGATTGCCCATGATCAGCGGATGCGCGACGAGCAGTTGCCGGTCTTCGTCGATCGCGACGCTGCCCCAGTTGAAACCACCCGCATTGCCCGGGAACTGCAGCGTGCCCTGGGTCGAAGGTGGCGTGAAATGACCTTCGTAACGCAGCTTTTTGAATTCGATGCGACACCACATCTGGTCGAAGGGCGTGATGCCCCACATCGTCGCCTCGGACCAGTCGTCGCGGAAGTGCGGCATCCCGACCGAGAACGGCTGCGTCGGCGCCGTGAAATCCTCCGGCACCGCCCCTTGCGGCACCGGCCGCTCTTCCACATCGGCGATCGGTTTGCCGTCGCGGCGGTCGAGCAGGAAGATCTCGCCGCGCTTCGTCGCCTGCGCCACCGCGGGAATCACGCTGCCATCATTCTGCGGAAGGTCCACGAGCGCCGGCTGCGAAGGCACGTCGTAGTCCCAGATGTCGTGATGGACGGTCTGGAACGACCAGCGCACGTCACCGTTCGTGACGTCCAGCGCCACGAGCGCGCTCGTGTATTTCTCCATCTCGGGCGTGCGATGGGCGCCGAAGTAGTCGGGCGTCGCGTTGCCGAGCGGCACGTAGACGAGACCGAGATTGTCGTCGTAGCTCGACATGCTCCACATGTTCGGCGTGCCGCGCGTGTACCACTCCCCTTCCGGCGGTTCGGTGTTCACGCCGGGACGGCCCATGTCCCAGGCCCACACGAACTTGCCGGTCGTCGCGTCGAAGGCGCGAATGACGCCGGAAGGCTCGTTCACTTCGACGTTGTCCATGACCCAGCCGCCGACGATCGCGAGTCCGCGCGCAATCGTGAGCGGCGACGTCACGTAGTAGAAGCCGGGTTTCACCTCGCCCATGCCGGGCAGCAGGCTGATCTCGCCGTCGTTGCCGAAGCTCTGGCAGCGCGCACCGGTCTTCGCGTCCAGCGCGAACACGCGGGCGTCGGTCGTGCCCATGATGATGCGCTCGGGACAATCGCCCGTGTGTTCGGGCGGCGTCTTGAAATAGCTCACGCCGCGGCAGTTGTACGTGAAGCCGCGGTCGGACGCGGTGCTCTTCGAGTCGAATTCCCAGACGAGATCGCCGGACTCCGCATCGAGCGCCTGCACGAAGTTGAACGCGGTGCAGATGTACAGCAGGTCGCCGACCTGAATCGGCGTCGCCTTGAACACGTTCGGCCGGTTCGTGCGCTTGTGCCAGAGTTTTTCGAGCTTGCCGACGTTCTGCGGCGTGATCTGATCGAGACGCGCATAGCGCGTGGCATGCGTCGTGCGTCCGTACTGCGGCCATTCACCGTCGGGAATCGACGCATCGGCCGGCGCCGGCGTCGTCGCGACAGCGCGTTGCGGCATCGCGCGTACCGGCGTCCGTGCAGACCAGGCGAGCCCGGCGATGATCGCCACTGCGACGACGGCAACGGTGCCGACGAGCCTGGGATTGCCGAACAGGGGCGGCGGCGTCACCTGCGAATACAGACTGCGGCGGAGCCACGGCGTCAGGAACCAGAGACCGACGACGAACGGAAACAGCACGCGCGGCATCAACGCCCAGGCGTTCGCGCCGACTTCCCAGAACGCCCACAGCAGCGTGGCGACGAGAAAGCCGCCGTAAACGCGCGAAGCCAGTCGATTGCGCTTGAACAGCAGCTGCGCGCACCAGGCGATCGTCGCACCGGCCAGCGCGTAGTAGAACGATCCGCCGACCGCGATGAGCTTGATGCCGCCGTACAGGTAGGCAGCTGCGATCACCACGAGGATCGCGGCAAAGACATAGGGCGGCCGACGCCGGATTTCTGCTTGCATGAATTCCCCTCGTTGTCGCTGCGGGGATCGCCGCAATGACCGGACGGTCTTGCGATATTCGATATGAGCGTTCGGATCCCCCTCAGCCCAAACCTATATAGCTCATCCGGAACGGCTGCGGCGCCCCGGTCGATGAAAATTTTTCCGGATTGATATCGACGCTGCGGTCGATACCGAAACGCGCGCGTTCGCATCCCGCACGGCGGACCTCGCAGCAACGTCGTTCGGCATCACGACACGGCGCGAGCTGCCGCGGCTGACCGGGTGGACGCTCGGCGGTCGCCGCGATCTAATGGCGACGCATTGAACCCTCAACACAGGAGAATGCGTCATGGCGCTGCCTCAAGAAATCAAACCCCTCAACAGCGAGATTCAGGATGCGCTGGTCAAAGCGACCGACGGACAGTGGATCGAGTACGAGCCGGGCGCATCGCTGAAGATTCTTTACCTCGGCAACGAGTCGGGACAATGGGCCGTGCTGTTTCGCTGGAAAAAAGGCTTCGTCGCCGGCCAGCACAAGCATTTGAGCGGCTCGCACACCTTCGTCCTCAAGGGAAAGCTGCAGGTGCGCGACGGCATTCTGAACGCCGGCGACTACGTCTACGAACCCAATGGCATGTTGCACGGCGAGACCAAGGCGCTCGAAGACACGGAGTACCTGTTCATCTGCCTCGGTCCGCTGCTGATCTTTTCGGACGAGGCGTTCACGGGCTACTTCGGATGGGAAGAGCTGGCGCGCATGCGCGACAACGGCATTGCTGCCACTTGATCGCTATCCGAGATTCGTATTTTTCATATCTCACGTGCCGCGAGTTGCATGCGCCATGATGATGTCGCGCAGCCCGTGCCCGGACAGAATCTCGATCCAGTAGTTATCGGGGTCTTTGATGAACGCGAGACCTTTCATCGAGCCGTCGTCGGGACGCTTGACGAATTCGACGCCAAGACTCTCGAAGCGCTTGCATGCAGCGTGCACGTCAGGGACTGAAATGCCGATGTGCCCGAAGCCTCGCGGATCGGAATTACCGTTGTGATACGCGGCGTTGGGATCGGACTCGGTACCCCAGTTGTGGGTCAGCTCGATGAGCGCCGGCTGTTCGAACACCCATTGGGCGCGCTCGGCCGGATCGGCGGGAACCGGACCTTGCGGATAACCCATGAAGTACAGGGAGAACTTCATCGCCGGGAAGTCGTAGCGATCCAGCAGGGTCATGCCCAGCACGTCCTGATAGAAGGCGACCGAGCGCTGCGGGTCCTTGATGCGCAGCATGGTCTGGTTCATGACGTAGCCGGCGGCTGCTTTTGTGTGACTCATCCAATACTCTCTCGAATGGGGGCGGAGCGTTGCGATCATCGCCTTGAGAGGCGCGCGCGGCAACACGCATCGGCAATGGCTGCAGCGCGAGAACGACCATGAGTCAACGACTCTCCGGAAAAGTCGCCGTCATCACCGCGGCGAGCACGGGCTTCGGCCGCGGCATGGCCGTCCTGTTCGCGCGCCACGGCGCACGCATCGTCATCGGCGATCTGCAGGAAGAAACGGCGGCAGGCAATTTCGACGAGCGGCCTGAGCTGACGACGGCCGCGCTGATCGGCGAATCGGGCGGCGATGCCACGTTCGTCAAGTGCGACGTCACCCGACAAGGCGACGTCGCAGCGCTGGTCGCCGCCGCGACCGAACGTTACGGGCGCCTGGACATCATGGTGAACAATGCCGGCGTCTATCGCGGCGGCGTCCGCATTCACGAGATGACCGAAGACGACGTCAACGCCTGCTGGTCCGTGCTGGTCAAGGGTGCGTGGTTCGGATGCCAGGAAGCCGTGAAGGCGTTCCTCAGGCAAGGCGGCGGCGGCAACATCATCAACATCGTGTCGACCGCCGGGCTGCGCGCACACGAGGGGCAGGCGCCGTACAACATGGCCAAGGCCGCACAGGCCATGCTGACGCAATGCGTGGCCGTCGAGTATGCGAAGCATCAGATCCGGGCCAACGCGATCTGTCCGACGTACGTGAAGACGTCCATGTCGCGGGCCGCCGTCGACGATCCGGTATTCGGCGACGCCGTGCGCAACGTCATACCGCTCGGTCGCTGGGGTGAGATCAATGATGTCGCCGATCTCGCGCTGTTCCTGGCATCGGACGAGTCCCGGTTCATACACGGCGCGCTGATCCCGGTGGACGGTGGGGAAACCCTGAGCGACCTGCTGCATCTGCCGGCGGGCTGACGGGAAATACGATTGAATCATGCGTCCTTCCCCGCTTCGCGGGGCAAGGACAGAACGGGGGATTTACATGAAAGACAACATCAGGCTCGACGACAAAGTCGCGCTCATCACCGGTGCCGGCGGCGTCATCGGCACTGCGACCGCACGACTCATGGCCGCGCGCGGTGCGCATATCGTCGCCGTCGATCGCAACAAGGCGGCGCTGCAGACGCTGGCGACGAAGCTGCCCGGCGACACGCAGTTTCTCGCGCTCGAAGCCGACGTCACCGACGAGTCGGCAGTGCGCCAGTACGTCGAGCAGGCACGGCGCGAGTTCGGCGCCATCCACGTCTTCTTCAACAACGCCGGCATCGAAGGCGGCGCACACGGTGCGTATCGCTTCATCCCCGAGCTGCCGTTCGAAGAATTCAACACCATCATCAACGTCAATCTGAATGGCGTTTTTCTCGGCATGAAGTACGTCATTCCGGTCATGGCCGAACAGGGTGGCGGCAGCATCATCAATACGTCGAGCATCTGCGGCATCAAGGGCTCGGCAGGCCAGGTGGCCTATGTCGCGAGCAAGCATGCGGTCGTCGGCATGACGCGCTCGGCAGCGATCGAATGGTCGGAGAAAGGCGTCCGCGTGAACTGCGTGACGCCTGGCGCCATCGAGTCGCGCATGATGAGCGACTTCCTGGACCTCGCCGACCCCGGCGCGGCGCAGCAACTGCGCAAGAATTTCGAAGCGCAATTGCCCGCGCGACGTTTCGGCGCGCCGGAAGAAGTGGCCGCCGTCGTGGCGTTTCTCGCCTCGGACGATGCGAAGTACGTGACCGGCGCGTTCTATGCGGTGGATGGCGGGATGAGCGCGATGTAGCGACCGCCCCCTCCCCTGCTCGCAGGCAACAGAAAAATCCGGACAGACACAGAGAAAAAAGCATGACCGACGCAGGCAACAGAGTCAGCACCTTCACCAAGTTCGGCTACGGCGTGGGCCTGGGCGCGGAAGGCATCAAGAACAACACCTTCAATGTCTTCCTGCTGTTCTTCTATCAGCAGGTCGTCGGGCTCAGTACGGTGCTGTGCGGTGTCGCGCTCTTCGTCACGCTGCTGGTCGATGCGATCGCCGATCCCGTGATCGGCACCTGGTCGGATGGCCTGCGCTCGAAGCTCGGCCGGCGCCTGCCGTTCATGTATGCCTCGGGCATCCCGCTCGCCATCTGCTTCTTCTGCGTGTTCCATCCGCCGCTCGACGCGAGCCAGGCGGTGCTGTTCGCCTGGGTGGTGTTCTTCGCGGCGGCGACGCGCGTATCGATGAGCCTGTTCTGGCTGCCTCACCAGTCGCTCGTCGTCGAGCTGACGGAGGATTTCGCCGAGCGCACGAGCCTGCAGAACTTCCGCAACATTTTCGCGTGGCTGTTCGGCCTGCTGAATGTCTGGCTCGGCTACTACGTGTTCCTGGCGAGCACGCCGGAATACGAGCTTGGCCTGCTGAATCGGGACGGCTACACGAAGTTTGCGATCTGGGGCGCACTGGGCATGCTCGTCGCGACGTTTGCATCCACGAGCGCGGTGCGGCCTGCGGTACTGCGGGCGCCCGCCACGCATCGGCCGATCAC
>NZ_DAINNK010000111.1:0-11926 GCF_036735925.1 Povalibacter sp. | reverse complement strand
ATGTCCCCCGCGGCTTGGCGCGCGCCGTGGCTTCGGCCGTCAACGGATCGTCCGGCCAGTAGTGACGCGGATAGCGCCCCTTCAGTTCCCGTCTGACGTCGGCATAGCCGCGCGCCCAGAAGCTCGCCAGGTCCCGGGTGACCTGGACGGGCCGATGCGCCGGCGACAGCAGCTGCAGTGTCAGCGGCACCCGGTTGCCGCCGATCAACGGCGTCGAGTGCATGCCGAAAACTTCCTGCAGCCGCACCGCCACCGTCGGCGACTCGGTCGAATAGTCGATGGGAATGCGCGAGCCGCTGGGCACGCCCAGATGCGTGGGCGCGATGTCGGCGAGTCGCTGCTGCTGGTCCCAGTCGAGCAGGGCGAGCAGCGCGCCATGCAGGTCGAGACGCGACCAGTGATCGCGGCGGCTCATGCCATTGAGCCAGGGTGTCAGCCACTCCTCGAGTGTTTCGAGCAGCGCAGCATCATCGACTGCCGGCCAGGGTTTGATGGCACGCTGATCCTGCGCGCGCGCGAAGCTCATGCGGGCCTGCAGCGCCCGCGCCTCGCGGGTCCAGGGCAGTGTGGCGAGACCGAGTTCGCGGATGCCTGCGAGCAGTGCGGCCGCGACCCGTGCGCCGTCGGGGCTGTCGAGCCGCCGGCTTTCCAGGGCGATGGCGCCGAGCCATCGTTCGCGTTGTGCGGCGACGTTCTGGTCGCGCGAATTCCATTCGATCCGTTCGCGCGTCTCGATGTGGCTCGCGAAATCCTGTTCCAGCGTCGCGCGCGATACCGGCGCGGCCAGCCGGATCGTCGCTTCGCGTTCGCCGGCGTCGAGATCGGCGATGACGATGAACTCGTGTTTGCCGATGCTGCTGACGTCGGTCAGGCGCGCGCCCCGGCCGCTGGCGAGCAGATATCGGCCGCCCTCGCCGCGCGACTGCGCGATGCGATCGGGATAGGCGAGCGCCAGCAGCCGGCCGGCCGAGTCATCGGAATAGGGGATCTGCGTCGTCGCCGGCAGGTTCATCTGCCGCTCCAGCAGATCGATGCTGCGGGCGACACGCTGACGTGCACCGGCGTCGATGCTCGCGCCCGAAGGCGCGCGTCCGTCGCGCAACGCGTCGATGCGCAGCCGCACATCGACATCGCGCTGGCCGGCGGGCAGCCGCAGCAGATCGCGTTCGCCCAGCAGTGCGGCGATCTGCAATGCCGGTTGTTTCAGTCCCAGTTCGTTGCCGCGCACGATCATGTGCGCGAGCCGCGGATGCGTGCCGATACGCGCCAGCGCGCGGCCATGCGTGTTGATGCGGCCATCGACATCGAGCGCATCCAGATCGCGCAGCAGATCGCGCGCCTGCGCGAAGCTCGCCGCGGGCGGCGCATCCAGCCAGCGCAGCGCGAGCGGATCGCCGATGCCCCAGTTTGCGAGTTCCAGCGCGAGCGGCGCGAGATCGGCTTCGACGATTTCCGCCGGCGTCTGCGCCGGCAGGCCGATGTTTTCCGTTTCCGACCAGAGTCGATGGCACACGCCCGCCTGCAGGCGCCCCGCGCGACCGCGCCGCTGATCGGCCGACGCGCGCGAGATGCGCACCGTTTCCAGCCGGCTCATGCCCGTGGCCGGATCGAAGCGCGCGCGCCGCGCGAGACCGGAATCGACGACGATGCGCACGCCCTCGATCGTCAGGCTCGTCTCGGCAATATTGGTGGCGAGCACGATCTTGCGTTCGCCGGCGCCGCTCGGGCGGATCGCCGCGTCCTGCTGCTCGATCGGCAGTTCGCCGTACAGCGGCAGCACGCGCGTGCCGCGCGGCAGCTGCAACTCCTCCAGTCGCCGCTGCGTGCGACGGATCTCACCCTGCCCCGGCAGGAAGACCAGCACGTCGCCGTCCTGATCTTCGATTGCACGCGCCGTCACATTCGCCGCGACAAGCGCCACATCTTCTTCGCGCCCCGCGCCCCGTCCCCCGATCCCGCTCCGGTAGTGCGTATCGACCGGAAACATCCGCCCTTCCGACGTGACCATCGGCGCAGCACCGAGCAGGGCGGCGACCGCCTCGCCATCCAGCGTCGCCGACATGACCAGCAGCTTCAGGTCTTCGCGCAGCGTGCCCTGCGCATCGAGGCACAACGCCAGGCCGAGATCGGCCTGCAGACTGCGTTCGTGGAATTCATCGAAGATCACCAGCGCCACGCCTTCGAGTGCGGCGTCGCGCTGCAGCCAGCGCGTGAGAATGCCTTCGGTGACCACTTCGATGCGCGTCTGCGCCGACACCTTGCTGTCGAGCCGCGTGCGATAGCCCACGGTGCGTCCCACCGGCTCGCCCAGCAACTGCGCCATGCGCGATGCGACGGCGCGTGCCGCGAGCCGTCGCGGTTCGAGCATGACGATGCGGTCGTCGCCGCGCCAGGCTTCGTCCAGCAGCGCCAGCGGCACGAGCGTCGACTTGCCGGCGCCGGGCGGCGCTTGCAGCACGACATTGGAGTTCGAGATCAAAGCCTGCTTGAGCCGGGGCAGCGCTTCGACGATGGGCAGGGAGGGCAGATCGATGGACACGGCGCGATTATGGTCACGCGGCCTGCAGCACGGAAGGTGCGCGGTACTGGATGTTCTTGCGTCGGGTCTTATCGTGATCGAACTGTGCGTCCCTTCCTCCGCGCAGCGGGGGAAGGACAGGATGGGGGTGTCAAACCAGGCAGCGCAGTTTGCCTTGACGCCCCCACCCTAACCCTCCCCCGCTGCGCGGAGGAGGGGATCAGAGCCGTAGCAAAGAATCCTGTGCGCTTGCGCGGAGCCTTGCATCCGTCGTTCTTTCATCCAATCATCCGGCCATTCCGACAATCAACTCACACAGGGGGATTTCACGATGCTGAGACGTTCCATCATCGGTTCATTGCTGCTGGTCTTTTTCGCCGGCCAGTTGTCCGCGGCCGACCTGGCGACGGCGCGGCCCGAAAGCGTCGGCATGTCGTCGGCGCGATTGCAGAAGCTGACGGCGAGCATGCAGCAGCTCGCGGACAGCAAGCAGCTCTCCGGCGTCGTCACGATGGTGGCGAAGGACGGCAAGGTCGTGCACTTCGAGACGGCCGGGGTGCGCGACGTTACCTCGGGCGCGCCGATGAAGAAGGACACGATCTTCCGCATCTACTCCATGACCAAGCCGATCACCGGCGTCGCCATGATGATGCTGTACGAAGACGGCAAGTGGCAGCTCAACGATCCGGTCTCGAAACACATTCCCGAATTCGCGAATCTCAAGGTCGCGAAGGTGAATCCGGAAACGGGCGCGGTCACGCAGGTCGAACCGGATCATCCGATGACCATGCGCGAACTCATGTCGCATTCGGGCGGCCTGACGTACGGCATCTTCGGTTCGACGCCGGTCGACGCGATGTACACGAAGGCCAACGTGTTCGATGCGACCCAGCCGCTGCAGGCCATGATCGACAAGTTGGGCGGGATTCCGCTGCTGTCGCAGCCGGGCTCGGACTGGCACTACAGCGTGTCGGTGGACGTGCAGGGTTACCTGGTCGAGAAGCTGTCCGGCAAGTCCTTCCCCGAGTTCATGAAGGAACGCATCTTCGATCCGCTGAAGATGGTCGATACCGCGTTCTACGTGCCGGCGGAGAAAATGGATCGCTTCGCGTCGTTCTACACGACCGACAAGGATGGCCGGCTCGTGCCCATGCCCGGCGTCGCCGATTACTCGAAGCCGCCGGTCATGCCGTCCGGCGGCGGCGGACTCGCCTCCACCATCAGCGACTACATGCGCTTCTGCCAGATGCTGCTCAACGGCGGCGAACTCGACGGTGTGCGCCTGCTGTCGCCGCTCACCGTGAAGCTCATGCGCACCGACGTGCTGCCGGCAGGCGTGAGCGTGGGGCCGGGCACCGGCTTCGGGTTCGATTTCGCCGTCGTGAACGATCCGCAGCTTGCCGGCGGCTACTACGGCGAAGGCACGTACTACTGGGGCGGCTACGCCGGCACCTGGTTCTGGATCGACCCGGTCAACGACCTGATCGTCATCGGCATGATCCAGCACCGCAGCGACAACATGCCCGACGTGCGGGCGATCTCGCGGTCGCTGACGTATCAGGCGATCGTGAAGGAGTAGCTTTCGGAATATTGGCCGCAAAAAGGCGCAGAAGCCGCAAGGTCAGAGTCGATTCTTCACCTTGCGTCTTTTGCGCGCGGCTATTTCTTTCTGGGTTTTACTCCAACGTAAACCACTGCACCTCGACCCGCCGGTTCAGCTCGCTGTTCGGGCTCGCCGGTTCTTCCCAGCCGCGGCCGACGGTTTCGATGCGCGAGGCGTCGATCTTCCTGTGACGTTCCAGCAGTGCGTCGCGCACGGCGATGGAACGCTGGCGTGACAGTTCCATCGCTTTCAGCGCCATGCTCTTCACGAGCTGTTCGCCGCCCTGGTCGCGGAATTCGTTGACGCGCGCATTGTCGACGTGCCCGCGCAGCAGCACGGTCGAGCCGGGGCTCACCTGCAGGAAGCGGTTGATGGTTTCCAGGTATTCCGCGTTCTGCGGTGCGTTCCTGTCGAGCGTCGAGGAGTTCGGTTCGAAGAAGAAGCGGATGTCCTTGCTCAGCAGCGGATCGCCTTCGAGCGACGCCGAACTCGAAGTCTTGATCGGCGCAATGGCGATCTTCTGATCCGCGTACAGGCCCTTGCCCGCGAGCGCATCGAGGAAGCTGGTGTCGACGAAGCGCGCCGGATCGGTCGGATTCCTGATGACGCTGCCGTACGCCAGCACGGACGACTGGAAAATGCCGCCGAACGAACCGGCGGAATCGATGGTGCCGCCGAAGAACGCACGGTTCTCGGGCAGGTTGGCCAGATGCACGTGCGAGAGTTCGTTGCGCGCCTCGTCTTCCGTCCAGCCGAAAGCCTTGGCGACGACGCCGATGTGCTGCGCCTGCTGATCGCGCAGGCGGCGATTGCCTTCGAGGATGCCGTGCACCAGTCCGCGCACCATGTCTGGATGCGCCTTCGCAAAGCCCCTGTTCACGGCCAGTACGTCGGCGATCACCAGCAGGTTGCGGTTCGAGACCAGCACCTTGGCCTGACCGTTCGATTGTTCGACGACTTCGTTGGTGCGCGGCGTCCAGCCGACGCAGCCGTTCAGGCGTTGCGAACCGCGCGCGAGTTCATGCGCATAGGCGTCGCAGGCGACGAAGGCGTCCTCGTAGAATACGAGGCCGAGCTCGCCGGCGGCGGGTTTCGAATCGAGATCGCGCAGCACCGTGACCGGCACGCCCGCTTCCTGCGCGAGATAGCGGATGAAGAATTCGCTTTCGTTGAACTGGGAGGCCGCCAGCACCTTGCCGGCGAGATGGTTGATGGAGGCGATGCCGCGATCGACGACGACCATGTCGGCGCCGCGCGAGTAACCGATCTGCACGGGAATGACGGCGTCGAACTGGCGGCCGAGCACGGCGAGCGCGTCGGTGGTCGTCGCGGTGGCGGCGAGCCGGCCATTGTTGAGCGGCGACCAGGTCTCGTCCTCGCTCATCGAGATCTTCACCTTGAAACCGTATTCCTTCGCGAAGAAGGAATCGGGGTTCGGTTCGAGGCCGCCGTTGGCGACGATCAGGCCGCCGTAGCCGGCGTACTCGCTGATGTCGATCTGCAGCACGCCGTCCCTGGGTTCGTAGGTCGCGGCAGCGTCGAGCGTCGGCGTGCCGTCGACGGGCTCGATAGGCGCGGGTGCATCGCCGTCGGCAGCGGGCTGGCCCGAAGACTGCGACGCGGTCTGGGTCGTGGCATCCGGTGTCTTCTTGCCGAGCCAGAGCCAGGCGCCGAGCGCGATCAGGCCGACGAACAGCAGCAGCGTGATCAGGTTGCCGGCGGCGGAGCCGCGGGCATGGCGTCGTTCAAGTACGGTCATGAGTCATCTCCTGTGATGCCCGATTCTCATTGATGCCGATGGCTGTCGCCTCTCCCTGCAGGTCAGGCTTCAGCCTGACATTCCCAGAGGCCGGCTGAAGCCGGCCCCACAACAGGTGCCATCGGGTGCTCATTCGGCCATTCGCTCCCTGCGTCGGCCGCTGCTCTTCGGCCGCAACAACTCCGCCGGCGGCGGCTCGTCCGTCAGATCGTCCAGCCCCGCGAACAATTCGCGCTGATCCTTCAACCAGCGATTCGCCTCATTGAGCGACGCCGACAGCGCATCCAGCGACGACGCCACGCTGTGTTCGTCGGTCGCGAGCAGCGCCTGTTCGCGCACCAGATTCACCTGCTGGCGCAGGCGTTCGAGTTCGGCTTCGACGAGTTCGCGGCGGCCCTGCGCATCGGCATGGGCAGCCCGGCGCGAGCGGATGACTTCGAGCTGCTGTTCGAGGCTGCGACGCAGATTGTCGTTGAGGTCGTTGCCCGACAGACGATCGATGAGCCGGCGTTCCTGTTCTTCGAGATCGCGCTTCTCGCGTTCCGCGGACGTGATCACCTGCAGGATCGAGGCGCGCGCCGCCAGCAGCTTCAGATGCAGCCAGGCCATCTGCCGGACATCGCTGATCTGCGATTCGGTGGCGCCGGTGCGCGCCAGCAGTTCGACGATCTCGCGCGCCTGCGCCTCGATGGCGTCCTGCGACTGGCGCGCATGATTGTCGAGCAGCGCGATCAGGGAACCATAGCGGCTGCTCCAGTGGTCCCTGCCGCCCTCGGCGTCGACCGTCGCGCGAAAGCGTGCGTTGCGCGACAGCGCCCACAGATACAGGCCTTCGAGGCCGGCGCCGATCAGCCAGAATCCCGGATTCACCAGTGCGCCGAGCAGCGCGAACGCTGCCACGCCGAACCAGTTCGGCGGAACCGGCATGCCGAAAGGACGCGCATTGAAGGCCGCGGCGAGATACGACCGCTTGCCGTTCATGCTGCGGGCGTCGCCGCCGCGAACTTGCGGAACGGCTCGGGAACGAAGGCGAGGTCCGTCGCTTCGCGCGCCGCGATGCGCATCTGGAATTCGAGCACGTCGGCCGGCACCGGATTCTGGTAGCCGATGAGGCAGGCTTCGAGCGCGGCAGCGGCGGGCACGCTCTGCGTGCGCGAATGTCGATACGCTTTCACCACGAGCGCTTCCGCCGCGCCCGGCGTCATCAGCGTCGGCATCTTCGGTTCGAGCCGGCCGAGGTCGGCGGCCTCCA
This sequence comes from Povalibacter sp., assembly GCF_036735925.1. Taxonomy (NCBI): domain Bacteria; kingdom Pseudomonadati; phylum Pseudomonadota; class Gammaproteobacteria; order Steroidobacterales; family Steroidobacteraceae; genus Povalibacter; species Povalibacter sp. The sequence goes on along the minus strand of NZ_DAINNK010000111.1, from coordinate 4,794 downwards.
GCGGCAGGCCATAGCGTTTCGCGAGCGCGGCGATCAGGCCGGCGCTTTCTGCAGGCGTCGCCGTCGGCATCAGCGGCACTTTCACATCGACACGGCCCGGTCGCTTGAGATCGACTTCGATCAGGTCCGGCCGCGACGACGCCAGAATCCACAGCACGCGGCCGCGATTCGCGGTGTCCGCCATCTCCTGCGCGATCATCGAATACAGCCGGCCGGAGAGGCCGCTGTCGCCGCTGCCGGATTCGCGCCGGCCGAGCGTCTGATCCGCTTCGTCGATGAAGACCATGCAGCGTCCGAGCGCCCGCACGAGGCGAAAGATCTTTTCCAGATTGCCTTCGCTGGAACCGACCCAGCGGTCGCGGAAATTCTTGAGCTTCACCACCGGCACGCCCGCTTCGCCGGCGAGACATTCGACCAGGAACGTCTTGCCGGTGCCGACCGGCCCGCACAACAGGTAGCCCATCGGCAGCGCCTTCAGATCGCCCTGCTGCCACAGCGCGATGTCCTGGCGCAGCCACTGCTTGAGCGCGTCCTGGCCGTGATAGTCATCGAGCGTGCGCTTCGATTCGATGAACTCGACCAGGCCGGCCGAATCGCGTTCGACCAGATCCTTCTTGATGCGCGTCAGATCCGGCGTGCCCAGCACGCGTTTCTCGTGCGCGCGTACCTTGATCAGGCTTTCGAGCGCCGACACGGTGACACCCGCCAGTGCGGCAGCGAGCTGACCGAGGTTCGCATCGGCCGCGAACGCTGCAGGCTGCTGCGTCTTCAGGATTGTCAGCGCGCGTTCGAGTGCGGGCGCATCGGGCAGCGGTACGCGGATGCGCGCGGTGTGCGCGTCGAACGCCACCTGCGGCTCGACGTCGTTGAGATTGTCGGCAATCAGGATGCTGGTGAACGCGAGTTCGGAGAACGGCGATTCGCCGGCCCATTCGCGCAACAGGCTCGACAGGCTGCCGTGTTCGTAACCGTGTCCGTCGGCCGGCGCGATCTGATCGATGCCGCGCAGGATCACCGCGACGTTTTCCTTCGCTTCGCGCCCGAGCGCGCGCAGGTTGCCGAGGTAACGCAGGTACTTGCTGATGTAGTGAATCGCGTCCAGCGGTTCGCGCGGCGTGCGCTTGAGATCCGCGCCCGCCCATTTCTCGACCAGTTCGCCGCCGCGCTCGATCGTCAGGCCGTTGCCGAGATCGTAGGAGAGCACCACCTGGAACGCTGCGAGCAGCTCGTTCTCCAGATAACCGGCGAGATTCACCAGCCGGTTGCCGACCGCGATCCGGTCATGCACGTTGCCGTACAGGATGAACTGCCCGTGCGCACCGCTTTCGTACGCCAGCGCCAGTTCATTCGCCCAGCCGGGTGCTCCTTGGGGTGCAGGCATGTGACGATCAGAAAAGAGAAGAAGGAATTTCCACGGGGGACACGGGGATCACGGGGACAAGAGAGAAAAAAAAGCTCGCATCTGAACCTCTCGTTCCGACCCCGTGTTCCCCGTGCCCCCCGTGGAGATCTTCTTCGTCTTCATCCGCCCTGACTCTCCGTGCCCATGCTGCGCGGTGCGGGCGCAGCAGCCGGTTCGCCGGGCAGGGAGATGCCTTCGCGGGCGGCGAAGTCGGCCAGGGCCTGGTCGGCGAGTGCGGCCATTTCGGTTTCCTTGACGTCGACCTGACTCATGTCGATCGAGTCGCGGGCGATGCGGGCGCGGCCGGCGGCCCGGGTGCGTTCGTCCTCCACCATTTCGTGCAGGCGATTGAGCGTGTCGCCGGAGCCGCCGATGGTGGAGATCATGCCGGAGGCCATTTCGTGGATCTCGGCCATGGCCTGGTTCATGCGCATGTCGTTGATCGCGCCCTTGAGGCTTTCGATCTTGGCGCGCGCGGTCTGCACCGCGACGTCGCGGGCCTTCACGAGGTTCTTGTAGGTGGCTTCCGCCTGTTCGAGCTGCTTGCGGTTTTCTTCGAGCTGCTGCTCGATGGTCTGCAATCGCAACGCGTACTGTCCGGCAGCGGACTTGTTGCCGGCGCGCAGGTGCGCGGCTGTCTTGGCGCGCAGATCCTTCTGTTCGGCTTCGAGCTTGCGGACCTGGCCCATGATGCGTTCGCACAGGCCGGCGTGGGTGGCGAGACCCTGGTTGAAGTTCGCGATCTGCTTGCGCAGGTTCTCCTGCTCGAGTTCCAGCAGTGCTTCGGGATTGCGTTTCTCCATGCCCGAGATGAACAGCGAGAAAAATCCTTTGATCAGATTCGCGACTCTGCTGAACATGCATCCTCCGCTGGCTCGTGGCCGACTCTTTATGTAGCGGCGCAGAGGTTAACGAAAAACGCCGGTGGGGAGTAGGGACGGCAGGCAAGGCGCGGCCGGTCACCGGCGAGTGCCGGTTGTCGACCGGTCGATCCCCGGGCGTCTGGCTATACTGCCGGCATGCCCGCACCGATCAGCACCACGCCACTGGCGCCGCAGCACCTGAGCGACATGCTCGAACTCGAGCAGCTCGACAGCAACCTGTTCCGCAGCCGCGCCAATCAGGAAAACATGAATGGCTCGCTGTTCGGCGGCCAGATCCTGGGACAGAGCCTGAAGGCGGCGGCCCTCACCGTCGGTGGCGCGCGTCACGCGCATTCGTTGCACGGCTACTTCCTGCTGGCCGGCGCGCGCGACATTCCCGTCATCTATGACGTCGAACTGACGCGCGACGGCGGCAGTTTCTCGACCCGTCGCGTGGTGGCCCGGCAGCGCGCCAAGACCATCTTCCACGTGGAACTGTCGTTTCATCGCGAAGAGGAAGGCTACGAGCACGCCGCGACGCTCGACATCGACGTGCCCGATCCGGAAGGGCTCATGAGCACCGAGGAACTCGCGAAAAAATATTCGGCGCTGCTGCCGAAGGATTCGCCGCCGCTGGAGAGCTGGCCGTCGCTCGTCGAATTCCGCCCCACCAACCCGGAAGAATTCGTGCTCAAGAAAGCGGCGACGCGCGGCCTGTACTGGATCCGTTCATCGTCGAAACTGCCCGACGATCGCACGACCCAGCAGGCGGGTGCGGCGTATCTTTCCGACTACTTCCTGCTCAGCACCGCGCTGCTGCGCCATCCCGAAGCGACCCGCGCGGACGTGCTGCTCGCGAGCCTCGATCATGCGATGTGGTTCCATCGTCCGTGTCGTTCGGACGACTGGCTGCTGTTCGATGCGACGAGTCCGTTCATGGGCGGCGCACGCGGGTTTGCGCGCGGCGAAGTCTACGATCGGCAACGCCGGCTGGTGGCATCGGTGGCGCAGGAAGGCCTGGTGCGGCCGATGGACAGGAGAGGGTGATTCCTGCGTCCTCCCTATCTTCATCTTCCTGTGGGGCCGGCTTTAGCCGGCCTGAAAGCAGTCAGGCTAAAGCCTGACCTACAGAAGAACTACCCCAATACCGCGCTGCGCAGCTTTTCCACGTCCTTCTTCCCCAAGAGCTTCACCTGCCCCGGCTTCAGCCCGCCGGCGCGCAGCGGACCGATCGCCACGCGTTCCAGTTCACGCACCTTCAGGCCGACACGCGCCAGCATGCGGCGGATCTCGCGGTTCTGACCTTCGCGCAGCGTCACGCTCAACAACGTGCGATCGCCGCGGTTGCGATCGACGAAGCGTTTGAGGATGCGCACCGATTCCATCGAGGCGCGCTTCGAGGTCTTCGTGCCGTCGGAGGCGGGCGTGACGAGATACATGCCGCGTTTCAGCGCCTGCAGCTGCTCGTCGGCAGCGAGCCCCGCACACACGACACGGTATTCCTTGGCGACGCCGAACTTCGGGTGCGTGAGCTGGAAGGCCAGATCGCCGTCGTTGGTCAGCAGCAGCAGACCGGTCGAATCGCCGTCGAGCCGCCCGACGGGATACAGGCGTTCGTCCTTGCGCATCGCCGGCGGCAGCAGGTCGAGCACATTGCGTCGGCCTTCCGGATCGCGCGTCGTCGTGATCACGCCCTTGGGTTTGTTGATCAATACATAGGTGTACGAGCGCGCCGCCGTCTTCGCGGTCGCGGACGCGTGCACGCCTTCCGGGAACCGGAGGGCCTCGCCGTCCAGTTCGACTGTGTCTGCTTCCGGATCGATGAAGCACGGCAGCGACGTGACGACCTTGCCGTTCACGCGCACGCGCCCGGCGGTGATCATGTCTTCGCAGTCGCGTCGTGCGCCGATGCCGGCGTCGGCCATGGCCTTCTGCAGGCGGACGCCCGACGGGTTGCGGGCGGCGGGAGATTGCGTTTTCATGCGCGCAGCTTACCGGAGCCGGACATTTCCGGCAGTTCGATGGAGGACTCATGATCTACAGCGGCAGCTGCCATTGCGGCAGGATCACGTACGAGGTGGAAGGCACGCTCGGCGAAGCCATGGAGTGCAACTGCTCGCACTGCAGTCGCAAGGGCTACCTGCTGTGGTTCGTGCCGCGCGACAAGCTGACGATCAGGACACCGACCGACACGCTGGCGACGTACACGTTCAACAAGCACGTCATCCAGCATCATTTCTGCAGTCACTGCGGCTGCGCGCCGTTCGGCGAGGGCAAGGACCCGAAGGGCAATGCGGTGGCGGCGATCAACGTGCGCTGCCTGCCGGACGTGGATCGCTCGACGCTGAAGATCGTGCCGGTGGATGGCAGGAGTTTCTGAGGATCGAGAGCCGCGAAAGACCGCATAAAAGAAGTCAGGGTCTGAGTCTTCCTGTGGGGCCGGCTTCAGCCGGCCTGCCAGAAGTCAGGCTGATGCCCAATGGCACTGACTTAAGCGCAAGTGCGTTTTGTTCTTCCCCTCCTCCGCGC
>NZ_DAINNK010000110.1:0-12224 GCF_036735925.1 Povalibacter sp. | reverse complement strand
CTTCTTCATTTCAATTCCCCGCATTGGCCAGGTTTTTCGGCGGCAGGATCACGGCCGTCGGTCCAGCCTGCATCTTCGACTTCGGATCGATCACGATGCCGTCGACGACGCGGATGGACGGAATCGCCGCCATCGTGCGCTGCGGCTCCGGCACGGCCTGCGACCTGTACGACTGCACGGAGGCGACCTGCTGCGCCGAATCCGGCGTCATCACGAACGCGGGAAGGGCATCGACGCGCAGTGCATAGGAAATATGCGTCTTCTCGCCCTTCGGTCCGCTCGGGCTGTAGTCGGCATTGCGTTGCAGGGCGTAGTACACGCCCGGCAACTGCACCCACGTCAGCGACTCGATCACCGGGCCGCGCGCATTGACCCAGCCGGTGTACACGTCCTTCCACGGGCGATAGCCGCCGACGTAGCCGGTCAGCGATCCATCCGCTTTCATTTCGAACCTGACCTGCGCGCGCAGCAGTTCGAGATCGCGCCAGTAGGCGGGCTCGCGCAGCATGCCCGTGACAGGTTTCGTCGAAGTGATGACGCCGTTCTTCGATTGCGCAGGAAAGATGGCTTCGTATTTTTCGTCGGGCTTGATGCTGAAGGTGTAGTCGCGAGCGATGTTGCCGTTGCCGTCCTTCACCATCTTGTCGGCACTGACGAAGAAGCCGACCGTCACGTCCTTGTCGTTCAGCGGATCGTCGCCCTTGCCGGCAACGACGATCACCGTGGTCCAGCCACCGTTGCGCATCGAGTCGTTGAACTGCAGCGCGCCGCTCGACAGGCGCGGCGGGCCGCGATACGTCTTCCAGCAGCCGACGGTGCGGTAGAACTCGTTGTCGATGCCCTTCTCGCCCGTCGGGCTGGTGAAACCGTTCTTCCTGTTGCCGTCGAGATCGATGCCTTCGCCGATCGTGCCGCTGACGCCGACCAGCCCCGGATCGGGCGTCGATGTCGGATGCACATAGACGTTCGCGCGATCCTTGCCGCGGAACGCCATCTGGTTCTGGCCGTGCACGGGACTGCGCGTCGGATTCGCAGGATTGCGCAGCCACTTTGCTTCTTCTTCGGTGTAGCCGGCGTCGACCAGCACCTTGATCCAGTCGATTTCGGGATTGGTGCCGGCGGGACAGTCGGTGCCCGGATCGATGACGCCGTCCTTCGCGCCGTAGTACATCGCCGGCTCGTTCCATTCGACGACGTAGGTCTTCGTCCAGCCGGCGTTAGCGATGCCGGGCAGCGCGACGGCGGCGAGCGCCAGTACGGCGGCACAGTGGTTCATGGGCACACTCCTCATGCCATGACTTCGCTGATCGGGTTCGAGGTCTTCATGGAGCCCGCACCGAATTCGCCGATCGACGCGCCGGCGAGCTGCATCGCCGTAAGCGACACGCGCGTCACCGAATCGCCGTGACCGGCGATGTGCTGGCCGGCCTTGTGCCGCCCGCCCGCGCCACCGGCGAGGAACATCGGAATGTTCTCGATCGCATGGATCTTGGCGTAACCGGTATCGCTGAACGCCAGCACCAGCGAATTATCGAGCAGCGTGCCGTCACCTTCCTTGATGGCATCGAGTTCGGCGAGGAAGGCGCCGAGTCCCTGCATCACCAGGCCAGCGAGCCGGCTGGTTTCCGGCTGGTAGCCGAGCTTCGCATCGGTCGGTTCGTCGTGCGTGATCTGGTGATAGATCTTGCTGTTGCCGGCCATGTAGGTTTCGGACGCGCCCGAGGTGTGCACGAACGTGAACACGCGCGACTGGTTGCAGGCGAGTCCCATGGCGAGCAGCTTCGCCAGCGTCTTCGTGTTCTCGTTCACGAGTTCGACCGAGGCGCCGCGCGCAATCTCTTTCGGCGCGGCCGGGATCACGCAGGCTTCGCATTTCTCCGGCTTCTGCAACTGGACGGCGAGCTGGTTTTCCATGTCGCGCACCGAGCTGAAATACTGATCCAGCTTCACCTGGTCATCCTTGCCGAGCCCCTTCATCAGCGCCTTGCGCTCGTCGGTGACGGCCGAGAGCACGCTCTGGCGCAGCATGATCGACGGATCGGGCTTCCAGTCGTCGCTGTTCGGATCCTGGAAGTCGGGCCCGAACAGACGCGTGTACAGCGCGAGCGGCGTGACGTCGGGCGAAGCAAACGTCGAACCGGTGCGCGTGGAATAGCTGACCGGCTGACGCGAGATCGACGCATCGACGTCGATGGACTTGAAGCGCGTGCCGGTACCGATCGCATCGGCCACCTTGGTGTCGAACGACGGCCCGTCGAAGCGGCTGGCCGTCGCCGGCGCGATGCCGGAGAGGATCGATGCGTGACCGCTCCAGTGCACGAGATTCGCGCGCCCGTCGCCGATGACGCGAAAGCCGGAGAACACCGAGACCTTGTCCTTCACACCCGCGATGGCTTCCAGCTCCGGCATGACTTCGTAGCCGGCACCGACCTTGGTCGGCACCCAGCGCGTGCCGCCGGTCGGCGTATCCGTCAGGCCCAGTCCCCAGAAATAAGTACCGAAGCGCGTCGGCAGCGGCGCGCCGCTGGCTAATGCGGTGCCGTTGGTATTGAGGAACAGATCGAGCACCGGCAGACCGACCGATACGGCCGTGCCACCGATGAGACCTCGCAGAACCGAACGACGGGTGAGACGCGTTTTCATCGCACTACTCCGCAGGTGAAGGCGACGGCGCCGCCGTGCTGGCGACCGTCGCGGCATTCGATGCCTGCTTCGGCATCGCGACTCTGAAGAACTCGGGGCTGGCGGCGACGCTCGCGACCAGATCGGGAAAGCGATAGCCGCTCGCAGCGAAGGCCTGCGTCTGCGCGGCGAGATAGGAACGATCGCGTCCGACTGTCTTCTGGCCGACGCCATATTGATAGACGTTGCGGACCAGGCACGCCGGCACGCGCGGCTCGTTGCGCAGGTAGTCGCCGAGACCTTGGGCACCGTCGAACTTCACGTCCTTGAGTTCCGCCGTCACGTCGATGGGCATGCCGTTCTCGATCGTGCGCAACTGGCCGAGGCCGTCGAAGTGTTCGAGCGCGAGACCGATCGGATCGGTGCGCCGGTGACAGCCAGAGCAGCCTTCGTTCTCCATGTGATCGAGCAGGCGGCCGCGCACCGTGCCCTGCTTGCTGTCCTGCACCTTGGAGAAGTCGACGTTCGCCGGCGGCTGCGGCGTCGCCTGACACATGAAGATCTCCAGCACCTTGATGCCGCGGCGCGTCGGCGATGACGTGCCGGGATGCGCGTTCAGCGCGAGGAAACCGACGTCGGTCAGGATGCCGGAGCGTTCGGAGGATTCGGGAAACCGGTAAGTCGTCCACTCCGCCTTCGATGCGAACGGCACGCCGTACACCGAGGCCAGCGGCCGGCTGATGAACGCTTCGTTCGAGGTGAACAGATCGCGATAGTCGCCCTGCTTCTCGACCAGCAGATCGACCGTGCGCAGCAGCATCTGCTCGCGTGCGTTCTCGGCGATGGACTGATTGAACTTGGGATAGATCGCCGGATCCTTGACCAGGTTGCCGAAGCCGTCGAGCTGCAGCATGTCGGCGAAGAAGGCGCGCGCGCCCTGCTCGAACTTCGGCGAGGCGATCAGGCGCGCGATCTGCCTGTCGAGTTCGTCCTGCGAATGCAGCGCACCGCTGCGGGCCGCGGCCAGCAAGTCGGCATCGGGCGCCGAGTCCCAGATCAGGAACGAAAGGCGCGACGCCTTGGTGTAGGCATCGAGCCGGTACTGCCCGGCGTTTGCGGGATCAGGCTCCGCCATCTCGATGCGGAACAGGAAATCGGGCGCGACCAGCAGGCTCGTCAGCGCCAGCTTGAGACCGGCGTAGAAATCGCCGGCCTGCTTCGCACCGAGGGCAGCAGACTTGAGTCGCACCTGGACTTCGCTTGCAGCGAGCGGCCGGCGGAACAACCGCTCGCCCTGGCGTTCGATGAAGGCCTGCGCACAGGCGTCGTCAGGTGCGGCGGGATCCTGCGGCGTGCAGCCGACGAGTTTCTCGCGACGCTTGTCGTCCAGCGCCTGAGCCGCGATGTTGCCGGCGAGCGCGAAGTACTGTTCGAAACCCGCCGAGGTGAGCGAGAGTTCGGCGCTGCCGAGTGCGAGCAGTCCGTCCTCGCGACGTTCCGGCTCGAAGCGGGCTTCGATCTTGACGTCCGGCCCGAGAACGTCCGCGATGGTGTGCCGGTACTGCGATTCCGTGATGCGGCGCAGGGCCACCTTCACCGTGTCCGCATTCTGTGACGCGGGGGCCGCAAACGACGCGGCCGCGTGTGCGATTGCCACGCAAGCCAGCACTCCCAGCGCAGTGTGCTTCTTCGACAATGTCTTCCCCCTCACCGCGGCGGGCGGCGCCGGCGGCATGATCGGACCGTAGTACATTACTGGAGCGAACGTCAATTTACAGACAGGCCGTCGGCAGGGTTCTTGACGTTACTTGAGCCAGGCGGCGGTCCCGCCTGTGTTGCGGACGCAACGGGTCAGTCTTCTTCCTCGCGGAACCGGTCGTGGCAGGACTTGCACGTCCCGCCCAGTTCGCGCCATTGCGCCCGGATGGCGCCGACATCGCTGCCCGCCGCGACCTGCACGAGTTTGCGGGCGTGCTCGCTCATGGCGTCCTGTGCGGCCTTGAACTCCCCGCCGGACTTCCAGATCTCGGGTTTCGCCTGGGTATCGATTTCCGACTCCGGTCCGCTGCCCGCCGGGAACCAGAACGGCTGCTGCTTCGCCAGCTCCTCGATCTGCCGGGCGTTGTAACGGATGCTGGCGAGCGACGGCGACGACGCTTTCAGTTCGTCGCCGACGGCCTTGAATGCGGCGCCGATGTCGCGAAGTCCCGCCTGCCGGCCCTGGATGATGGGCTCGGGATCGAAATCCTCATCGGCGAGAACGAGCGCGGTGCAGGCGAGCAGTACGGCGGCAGGAACGATCGAGCGTTTCATCATCACCCTCTTCTGCATGTCAGGCGCGCCGCGTCCAGGAAACGCAGTGCCCCTTCGCATTCACCTGTCCGCGCAGTACTTCGCAGTGGCCGCAGCTGCTGCCGGCATCGGCCTTGAAGAAGGAGCAACCGCCGCAGACTTCCGCGGCGTCGGCGCCCGCGTCGATGTAATCGAGCGATTCGCGCATCTCGTGTTCGCTGTCCGGCAGTTCGTCGGGATCGACGCATGCGCCGTACGCCGCCTTCACCGCGAGCGCCACGGGCACTTGCAGGCCCATGAAAAGGAAGCAGCGACGGCGGATGGCTGACATGGACGGCTCCTCAAATGCCGGTTTCGCGCTGTAGATACGTACTAATGGTGAGACAGTCAATAGAATTGTCGATCCTTGGCACGCACTGCTTTTCTTCTGTAGGTCAGGCTTCAGCCTGACAGTGCTCAGGCCGGCTGAAGCCGGCCCCACAGGAGGAGGTCCACAGGAAGAGGCCCCACAGGCAAAAGGTCCACAGGCAAAAGGTCCACAGGCAGAAGGTCCACAGGAAGAACGCTCGCTCAAGCAAGCGCCGTTGGGCTATAACCTCACGCATGCCCCGCACTGCCGCACAGAAGACAGCAAAGCATCCGACGCCGCCGAAGGGCCGTCGCCTCGCGCCCGAACTGCGTCGCGCGCAGATCCTCGACGCCGCCGCGCGCATGGTGGTGGAGCAAGGCTATCTGCCGCTGCCCATCGAACAGCTCGGCCGGCTGGCGGGCGCCAGCAAGGCGCTGGTCTATGCCTACTTCCCGACGCAGTACGCGCTGTTCAATGCCCTGCTCGATCGCGAATTCCAGGGCCTGACACTCGCCGGGTTCGACACGGCCTCGCGGATCGGCGATCTGGACCAGGCCGCGCAGCTGTGCGCGATCATGTATTACGAACACGTGGCGCGCAGCGGGCCGCTGCTGCACATCCTGATGACGGACCTGTACATGAAGGGTCACATCGAACCGCGCCTGCGGCAGCAGCGCGATGCGGTGCTGCAGCGCCTGCTGGCGCTGGCGACGCCGGCGCTGCCGCTGAGCGAGGCGGAGATCGTCGCCGCGGTCGAGATGATGACGGCCATTCCCGAAGAGGCCGGGCGGCTGGTCTTCAACAACGAACTCGATCCGACGACGGCGCGTCAGATCTGCAACGGGCTGATCGCGAGCAGCCTCAAGGCGCTGCGCGCGCCCGCGAAGGTGTCGATCCCCGACTGACCAGATCGCGCGACCCCTGCAGCATCAGCGTCAGGCACAGGCGCTCGGCGGCTTCCTCGGAAATCTTCCCGTCCGCGATCACCTTGCCGGCGCGCAGGCACAGGGTCGTGAGCACGACGGTCGTGCCGAGCGCCAGCGAGCGCGGAATGCCGTACAGCTCCATCAGGTCGCTGGCGTGCGACTGCACTTCGGTATCGCGCTTCTCGCGGTTTTCCGCCCGCAGCATGGCCCGCACGCCCGGGCTGCTCAGCAGGATCTGCAGCAACCGGCCGCGCTGCCCGATGTGCCGCAGGTAGGCGCGGGTGATGCGGGTGATGCGTTCGTAGTGATCGTCGGTGCGGCTCAGCTCCGCTTCGCGCGCCGCGCTGATGCGGGCGAACTCGCGGCGCGCCAGTTCGCCGAACAGTTCTTCGCGGCTGCGGAAATAGTTGTAGGACTGCGTCTCGCTGATGCCGGCGATGGCGGCGATGCGCTTCATGGTCGCTGCGTGCAGGCCCTGCTGCGCAATGAGATCTTCGGCGACTTTGAGCAGCTGATCGCGACGCGCGGACGGATCGAGGCGCGTGCGCGAACGGCGCGAGGACACGCGCACGGACGAGAACACGACGTCGTTGGAGGCTTTTTCCGGCGCGGCCGGCAGCGGTTCGCGCGGCGGCTTCTGTCCCGCCGCGACCTTCACCCAGTAGCCGCGGGTCGGATACGGCACCAGCAGCCGGTTGCAGATCTTCGCCAGCGCACTGCCGCTCAGGCCGACTTCGCGGGCCACCGTGCCCAGCGGTTCGCTCCAGACGCGCCGATGGAGTTCCTTGCGGCTCAGCGCAATCGGGGGTCGTCGCGTCATGTGGGGGAAAAGAATCCGGCTGCAGGAAGTCGCCCCGACGCTATCGAGCGTCATGGAGAGTGTCAACGTTGCCGTCCCGGCGATCCGGCGCGAAGCGCCGGGCAAGCCTGACGCAGTCGTGTCACGTTGGGGGTCGTCAGCGCCTGCCCGGCCTTCGCAGTCGGAAGGGGATGCGGCTCCGCGAAGGCCGCACCCCCTGCCCGATCAGAACGTCTTGGACAGACCGAGCTTGAAGACCCGGCCCACCGGACTGCCGGTGAACGGGTCGTAGCTCAGATCCAGACGCGCGAACGAGGGATCCTCATCGAACACATTCAGTACCGAGAAATTGATCGTCGTCTGCCATGGCAGCGAGGCCCGGTAGGTGAAGTCGTTGATGAGCGTCGACTCGACCGTGCTGCCGGGATCGCCGGGACGGATGCCGGCGAACGTCGTCAGCGACTCGCCGGTGCGCGTGTCATCCATCTCGCTGAGATAGCGCGCCGTCCAGCGCAGGTTGTGGATGCCGAAGCCGTAGTCGACGTAGCCGCTGGCCTTCCAGCGCGGCAGCGAGCCGGCGGCGCCGCGCGTACCGACGTAGTCGCCCGCCGCCAGCACCTGGATGCCTTCGATGATGGTCGCGCCCTGGTCGTACTCCAGGTTGTAGGTGCCGTCTGCGCCGATCAGCAGATTGCCGGGGCCGACATCGCGGAACAGGTAGGACAGGCTCCAGTCGATGCCCGACACCGTGGTGTTGGTCTCGCTGTTGCTGGACTGCACGCGCGTCCTCACCAGATTGGCGATGGCCGGCTGGTTCGGCGTGGCGGCACTGCCGCAGCCCGTGCCGGTGAACGTGAAGCGATCGCGCAGCGCGGCGTACGCCGGATCGATACAGCGTGTCGCGTACGTTGCCGGATCGAAGTTCGGATCGTAGAACGCCCGCACCATCGCCGTGCCCGAATCGGCGACGATCTCATCCTCGATCTCGAAGCTCCAGTAATCGAGCGAACCGCTGAAGCCGCCGGCCTTGACGATCATGCCGACGTTGAACGCCAGCGCCGTCTCCGGCTGCAGATCCGGATTGCCGTAGTTGTCGTAGGGTTTGTACGTGACCGCCTGCGCCGTGAACGCCGATGCGGTGTACATGAAGCCGGGCTGAGTGATCGTGGCCGGCGGCGCACGGAAGGTCGTGCTGACCGAGCCGCGCATCACCAGCGCATCGAAGGGCTGCCAGCGCAGCGCGAGCTTCGGATTCGTCGTGTCGCCGATGCCGCCGCCGTAGTCTTCGTAGCGCACGGCGAGCTGCGCATTCAGCGAATCGTGCAACGGCAGGTTCAGTTCCGCATAGGCCGCGTGGACTTCCTGAGTCAGGTCGTAGGCGGAGAGCGGGCCGAAGAACGAGAAGGCACCGGATTCCACTGCACACGTGGCGGCCGGATTGATCACCGACTGCGGGCACGGCGTGATGGCGGGATCGGACAGGTTGTCGGGATCGCGCACATAGCCGTTCTCGCGATACTGCGCACCGACCGCCCAGCCGATGTTGCCGCCGGGCAGCGCGAGTCCCATTTCACCGGCCAGCACGGCGTCGATCGACAGCACGCTCTGTTCGAGTTCGTAGGCGTAGTCCTCGAACATCCAGTCGATGACGTCGATGCTGTTGGGCGCGGTCACGCCGGCGGGATTCTGCTGTCCCGTGATGATGTTCTCCGCCACGCCGGTCGAGAACGGATTGAACCAGAGACAGCCGTTCTGGCCCGGCGTCGTTCCCGTGCAGTTGGCGCCGCCGAGTCCCGACAGGGCACGACCGAGGCGCGCGACGAGCATGTCCGGCGTCGCCACATCAGCGCGCGTCACGCTGTAAGTCGCCGCCGTATCCCAGCTCATGGTCTGGCCGAACGTGCCGTTCAGACCCAGCGAGAAACGATAGCCGTCGAAGTTGCGCTGGTCTTCCTTGCCTTCGCCGGTGAGCGGATTGCCGCCGACGCCGATCGGCCGCCACAGCAACCCGCTCGCCACCACGCCGCCCGTCCCGTTGATGAGCGCCTGTTGCGCCGGCGTCAGCTGCGGCAGCAGTGCCTGCAGACCGGGGCTGGCCACTGGAATGAAATAGCTCGGCGCACCGCCCGAGGCACCCTGGTTCGGCGCATAGGACGGCGAGGAGTTTTCCTTCTCGACGTTGTGGGCCGCGTACAGCGCCTCGAAGTGCAGCGAGGTGTTCTCGCCGATGTCCTGATCGAACTGACCGTAGACCTGGTAGTGCTCTTCGTCCTCCACCAGGTTGTCGAAGGCCAGGTACTGGAATGAACAACCGTTGGCCACGCCGGCGGCGACCGGCGAACCGGTGCGTCCGTCGGGACCCGTGCCCGTGAACGTGCCGCCGAGGTTCTCGCATTGCGGATCGACGACGCGCGTCGCAAAGCCGGCGCCGGTGAGGTACAGGCCCGGGCTGCCCGAACCGCTCCATCCGCCTTGCGGATTTTCGGCCAGCGGGTGCAGCGCCCAGTCGCGCTCGCGCGCCGGCAGTTCCGAACGCGCGCGATAGCCACCCGTCAGCAGCAGGGAATTCGTCTCGCCCTTCCAGCCGTACGCGACGTTGGCGCCATAGTCGCCGTCGGAACCGTCGATGTAGCTGTACGTACCATCGACCTGCAGACCTTCGAAGTTCTCGCGAGTGATGAAGTTGACGACGCCGGCCATGGCATCGGAACCGTAGGTCGCCGCTGCGCCGTCCTTCAGCACTTCGATGCGGCCGATGGCCGCGGTCGGCAGCAGATTGATGTCCACGCCGACGCCGATGGCGGGATTCGGCGCGAGGCGCCGGCCATTCAGCATCACCAGCGTCCGCGTCGAACCGATGCCGCGCAGGTTGACGTTGGCCGATCCGGTCGACTGGCCTGCGCCGAACTGATTGGAATCTCCCATCACGCCCTGCGAGGACGGCAGCGCCTTGGCGATTTCCACCATCGACGGCGCACCCTGCTTCTGCAGATCGTCCGCGGTCAGCACGTCGATCGGCAGCGCCGCATCCTCGGCGGCGCCGCGGATGAACGAACCGGTGACGATGATCATTTCGATTTCGCTGGCCTGCGGCGATGTCGTGCTTTCCTGCGCGACACTGGCACCGCCGGCAAGCGCCAACGCAACACCCATGGCCACGGATCCGCAGCCCACTCTGCGCTTCAACATGCTCAATTCCCCCTGTCAGAATTTCATTCGCGGTCTCGATGAACCGCTCCCCGATGCGACGGGGATCATGCAACCGTCTTATTGACGTTTCAACCACTAATTGAAGCAATGCGACGAGACGAATGGGGATCGTTCGTTCGGCGGAAGCGCCAATTTCGCCAGCCGGATTCGCTGCAATGCAGAACCGCGGCGGTTGCAGCTACCAGACCTTTGCATTTATTGACTGGCTAACCAGTATCTCTGTGGGGCCGGCTTCAGCCGGCCGGGAAAGTTCTGGCCGGCTGAAGCCGGCCCCACAGGAAGAAGCAGTCCGGGAAGGAGGACCGCTTGAGAAAGCAACGTCAGGCGCTGATGCGCTCCCAGAACCGCTGCGCCTCGCGCTTGCGGCCGCGCTCGATGAGATAGCCGTAGCCGAGCTGGCCGGCCTCTTCGACCAGCGCCGGATCCTGCAACGCCGCATGCGTCAGATTCTGCAGGCCGTGCTCGTTGCCGCGTTCGAGCAGCATGCGACCGAGCAGCAGATGCGCCTTGCCGAACTTGTCGCCGCGACCGACCAGCAGCTGCAGTGTTTCCATGGCATCGAGTTCCTGGCCGACGTCGAGCAGCAGCGTCGACTTCTCCCAGAGGTCTTCGGATTTGAGATCGGAAGCCGGCGTGCTCTCGTACTGTGCGATCTTCCAGCGCGCTTCGCGGATCGCCTCGTGCCGCTTGCGCCAGGCCGGCAGGTATTCGTCGGCCCACTCCCGATCGAATGCCTGCAGCAGGACGGCCGCCTGCTCGCCCAGCAAGCTGAGCGAGGACTTTTCCGGCGCCTGCGTCGGCAGTTCGGGCGTCACGTCGAGCGCGGCCAGGCGCTCGCCGAGCCCTGGATGCGTATCGTCGTGCGATGCGTACGTACGCAGGCTCTCATCCAGCCAGTCGCGGCGCGACCACTCCTTCTGTGCCATGGTGAAGACGCGCGGCAGCAGCGAATACGGCAGGTAGCGCGGTTCGGGATGCGCCTCGATCTGGTCGAACAGGCGCTTCCAGAACACTTCGGCGAGAAAGCGGCCCATCAGATCGACTTTGATCAGCGCCCGCGCCAGCACCTTCGCATGAGTGGCGCGCGCCGCGGCGCGATCCGCCGCGTATTCGTGATTGCGCGCGAGCACGAAGGTGTAGGCATCGAAATACGGCGTGTACCAGGCATAAAACGAGGCCAGCGCCTGTTCGAACAGGCCGTTCGGCTCCGCCAGCTTCCGGCGCAGCTCCTCCCACGTGACGCGCTGGCGATAGATCCACGCGCTGAACTTGCCGTGCGCGCCGCCGAAGTGACCGATCTCGTGCGCGAGTACGGTCTTGAACTCGGCGATGCTGAGCGCGGCCAGCAGCGGCACACCCAGCTGCAGATGATTGCTGTAGTTGCCGAAGATGCCCCAGCGCGGAATCTGCCAGATGCTGGCATTGAACTCGCGGTTGAGCGTGACCGAATCGATGCGAATGACCTGGGTCTTGCCTTTGCGCCGCACCGCCATCTTCTGCACGATTTCGTCGATGGCGGCGAACAGTGCAGGGACTTCTTCGCGCAGCAGTTCGCGTCCCTGCGGCGCCTCGATACGCACCCACAAGGCACGCACGATCGCGAGCAGCGAAACGACGCCGCCGAGCAGACTGATGACCGTCATGATGCGCGGCCGCCCGCCGGTCAGCAGCGGCGCGATCAGGAACCCGCAGGCGACGAGAATCGCCAGCGCCACCAGCGCAATCGCGGCATAGCCCAGCGCCGCGACCGCGCCGACCTTGAACGCATAGGCGCGCGGATTGTCATCCGACTCGCGTTCCAGCCGACCGATGAGAACGGAAAATGCCGACGTGTCCATGCGCTCTTCCGCATTGGCGAAGGGCGGCAGATTACGTCGCACCCGGGGCGGGCAAATTTGAACCAGTTCTCATTTCTCCGTGCACTGTGGGGCCGGCTTCAGCCGGCCTGCTGCTCTCTGTAGGTCAGGCTTCAGCCCACTAGTGTCCGGTTAAGCCACTACCGCGCGCGCGGAACTGACTGATCCAT
>NZ_DAINNK010000109.1:0-12781 GCF_036735925.1 Povalibacter sp. | reverse complement strand
GGCCGGCTTCAGCCGGCCTCTGAGGAGTCAGGCTGAAGCCTGACCTACAGGAAGAGTAAGACGCCCCCACCCTAACCCTCCCCCGCTGCGCGGAGGAGGGGATCAGAAAATCACTCCAGTCTTTTCCAGAACACCACCGTGTCGCAGTACGCGCCGTCCGGCAGCAACGCATAGTCCGGAATCACGCCGCAGCGCTGCCAGCCCTGCCGCGCGTACAACCGCTCGGCATCGGCGCTCGCAGTATCCAGCACCAGCAACGTCCGTCCCTTCTGCCGTGCATGACGTTCCGCGGCCTGCAGCAACGCCGCGCCCAGCCCCGACTTCCGCGCCCTGCGATGCACCAGCATCTTGGCGACATCGCCACGATGCGGCTGGTTCTCCTGCGGTGCCCAGATCACCTGCACCGTACCGACGATGGCACCGCGCTCATCGTACGCAACGAACACCGCACGTTCGACGCGCGCCGCGCTCGCCGCGGTGCTTCGCCAGAACGCATCCGCCTTCTCGCGCGTCATCGGCCACATGAAATTGACGGAGGCGCCGCCTTCGACGCAGTCGATGAGCACGTCGCCGAGTTCGCGGATTTCCTTCTCGCCCAGCACGTCGAGACGGCGGATCGTTGCGGTCATGTCCTCTCCTCGTTGCGCACGACGATATCCAGCGCGCTGCCTTTTCTGTCAATACGCCATACTTCCACCCATGCAATCCCGACGCGCCTTCGCCCTCTTCAGCCTCGTCCTGCTCATGGTCATGTGGGGCAGCACCTTCGTCGTGACCAAGGCCGCGGCGCAGGGCTTCTCGCCCATGATGCTGGCGATGCTGCGCTTCCTGATCGCGTCGCTGATCCTGGTGCCGCTGGCGTTCGCGCGCGGCGGGCTGAAACTGCTGCCGCAGCCGCGACCGTGGGGCACGCTGCTGCTGATGGCGTTCGCCGGCATCGCGGCGTTCTCCACCTGCTTCACGTATGCGCTGGTGTATGGCTCGGCCTCGCAGGGCGCGCTGATCTATGCCGGATTGCCCGCGGCCATCGCCATCGCGGCCATCTTCTTCCTCGGCGAAAAGCCTTCGCGCCGGCGGCTGGCGGGAATCGTGCTGTCGATCGTCGGCGTTGCGCTGCTGATCGCGGCGGGCGAACCGGATACAGGTTCTCCGGCGCCCTTGCTCGGTGCGCTATGGATGATCGGCGCAGTGCTGGCCTGGACGGCATACACCGTCTTCGCCAAGCGTCTCGCACATGCCGACAACCTCGTCGTGATCGCCGTCATCTCGGTGCTGGGCACCGCGATGCTGCTGCCGTTCGCGGTGGGAGAATTTCTTCGAGTCGAGACGCCCGCGCCGTCCGCATCCGCCTGGGCCGGCGTGCTGTTCATGGGAGTCGTCGCCTCCGCCCTCGCCTACATCGTCTACGGCTACGTGCTGCGCGAACTCGATGCCAGCGTCGTCGGCAGCTATACGAACCTCGATCCCATCGTCGGCGTCGTCATCGCCGTGTGGCTGTACGGCGAAGTCCTGCACCCGGGCCAGATCGTCGGTGGATTGATTGCGTTCGCAGGCATGGGGCTGGCGTCGCTGGAGGAGAACTCGACATAGAAATGTCGGCTGCGGCGCAAGGCTCGCGTCCTATGGGTTGTCGTCACCCACAGGAGAACCGCAATGAGTGAACAGGTCCCCGCCCCCGCCGTCGTTTCGCAGCAGGAATGGCTGAAGCAGCGCCGGGCGCTGCTCGAACAGGAAAAGGCGCTGACTCACGAAATGGACCGCGTCAACGCCGCGCGCCGGCGACTGCCGATGGTCCGCATCGACAAGCACTACACGTTCGAAGGACCGCGCGGCAAAGTCAGCCTGCTCGATCTGTTCGAAGGCCGCCGCCAGCTGGTCGTCTATCACTTCATGTTCGATCCCGAATGGGAGAAGGGCTGTCCCGGCTGCACCGGCCTCGTCAGTGCGATGGGCGATCTGTCGATGCTGAACCAGCGCGACACGACCTTCGCCGCCATCTCGCGCGCGCCGTTCGCGAAGCTGGCGCAATACAAGTCGCAGAAGGATTGGGACATCGCCTGGTATTCGTCCTTCGGCAGCGACTTCAATTACGACTTCCACGTCACGCTCGATCCGGACGTCGCGCCGGTCGAGTACAACTTCCGCAGCCAGGCCGAGATCGAACGTCTCGGGATGCCGCCGCTGACGAAGGGCGAAGCGCATGGATGGAGCGTCTTCTTCCGCGTCGGCGATGACGTGTTCCACACCTACTCGACCTACGCGCGCGGCGCCGAATCGCTCACCGATTCGTATTCACTGCTCGACCGCACGCCGTACGGCCGGCAGGAGGATTTCGAGGATTCGCCGGCGGGGTGGCCGCAGAAGCCGACGTACGGATAGCGGCTTCTGACTCTTCTTCCTGTGGGGCCGGCTTTAGCCGGCCTTCGGAATGTCAGGCTGAAGCCTGACCTACAGGAAGAGTAAGACGCCCCCACCCTAACCCTCCCCCGCTGCGCGGAGGAGGGGATCAGATGGCAGCAGCGCTCGCGGGCCGAGACCTGGTCGATGGTCCGATATCGAGCGCAGGCTTATGATTCGGCTCCAATAACGGCGGGACACCGCCCACAAGAGCCTCAGCCGCCTGCCGCCCATGAGTCAGTTCCGCCCTGCACTGGAATCGTATGTCGAAGGGCAGACCGACCTGCCGGCGCTGCAATCGGGACTGAAGGCCGATCTCACGCGCGAACCGTCGCTCGCGCCGGTACTCGGCGCATTGATCGAAACCAGCTATCGCTCCGGCAGGATCAACGGCCCGGTCTATCTCGACCTGATGGAAATCGTGCGCGCGACCACGCCGCCCGCGACGCCCGCTCCTGCAGCCGCCGATGAAGCCGAAACCCGCTACCGCCCCGCCGACCAGATCGTCGCGCCCGCGGCCGATGAAGAAGCGACGCGCTTTCGCACCGCCGCCCAGGTCATCAGCGATGACGCCGCGACGAAGCTCGCGCCGCAAGCCCCGCGCGATGACGAAGCAACGAAGCTCGCGCCTCACGATGCGCAGCCACGCAGCCAGCCATCCACCGGCGCCAACAGTTCGTCGGGCGGCTGGAACGATCTGCAGGCCGCCAGCTCGCAGTTCCGTCCGCTGCGTCCCGGCGACACCATCAAGGAACGCTTCGTTCTCGAAGACGTGATCGGCAAGGGCGGCATGGGCGTGGTCTTCCGCGTGCGCGACCTGCGCAAGGAAGAAGCGCAGGACCGCCATCCCTACGCCGCGCTCAAGGTGCTGGGCGAGGACTTCAAACGTCATCCCGAATCGCTCAAAGCCCTGCAGCGCGAGGCGCGCAAGGCACAGAACCTCGCGCATCCCAACATCGTCACGGTGTACGACTTCGATCGCGACGGCTCGAACGTCTACATCGTCATGGAACTGCTCGAAGGCCAGCCGCTCGACCGCTACATCAAGGATCTCGACGGCAAGGGACTGACGGTCGCAAAGGCGCTGCCGATCGTGCGCGGCCTGTGCGGCGCGCTCGGCTATGCGCACGAACACCAGGTCGTGCACTCGGATTTCAAGCCGGCGAATGCGTTCATCACGAAATCGGGCGCGATCAAGGTGTTCGACTTCGGTATCGCACGCGCCGCCAAGCGCCCCGACGCCGAGGACGACACCAGCGGCAAGACGCTGTTCGACGCCGGCACGCTCGGCGCACTCACGCCTGCGTACGCGAGCTGCGAAATGCTCGAAGGCGGCGAGCCCGATCCGCGCGACGACATCTATGCGCTCGGCTGCGTCGTCTACGAACTGCTCACCTGCCAGCATCCGTTCGAACGCAAGACGGCCGTGCAGGCGCGCGATGCGAAGCTCAAGCCGAAACCGATCCGCGGACTGACCAGCCGCCAGTGGCG
Source organism: Povalibacter sp. (assembly GCF_036735925.1). Classification (NCBI taxonomy): domain Bacteria; kingdom Pseudomonadati; phylum Pseudomonadota; class Gammaproteobacteria; order Steroidobacterales; family Steroidobacteraceae; genus Povalibacter; species Povalibacter sp. The sequence continues at coordinate 8,893 of NZ_DAINNK010000109.1, read as the reverse complement.
TGCGCTGCGGCGCTCGCTCGCCTTCGATCGCGACGCGCGCTCACCGAGCATCGCGAAATTCCTGGAAGAGATTTCGCCGGAGAAACGCTCGCCGGCACTGTGGGGCGGTATCGCTGCGGCGATTGTCGTGATCGGCGCGACCGCGGCACTGCTCGTACCCGACTACCTGCAGCGTCGCCGCAGCGAGGCGATCGGCGCGCTGGTGCGCGTTGGCACGCCCGAATCCATCGAACAGGCCCTGCCGCAGATCGAAGCCCTGCCGCCGGATGCCCGCGCACGCCTGCTGCTGGACGAGAACCTGCGTTCGGCGCTCATCGGCCACTTCAGTTCGCAGATCAACGCACTCACCGATGCGGACCAGCAGAAGTACGACTATCCGCAGGCCGAAGGACTCATGGCGCAACTGCGCACGCTGTTCCCGGATTCGCAGGCCGTCTCGGAAATCGGCGACCGGCTCACCTCGCGCAAGAACGACGAGATCAAGCGCCAGAGCGACCGGCTCGACGAATTCCTGAAGAAGGGCTGGCTGGTGGACGCCCAGAATCCCGAGAGTGCAGCCGGCGTGCTGCGCGTCATCGCGCAGATCGATCCGAAGCATCCGCTGCTCATCGATCCGCGCCTGCCTTCCGCCTATGCCGAGCAGGCGCAACTCGCGCTGCGCAAACCGGATGTCGCCCTCGCGCAGGCGCTGACGCAGGCCGGCCTGATCGTCGCGCCGCAGGACCGCACGCTGAAGGATCTCGACGACAGCGTCACGCGCGAGCTGGAAACGCAGCGTCGCGATGCGCGCATGGCCGAAGTGCGCGGCCAACTCGCAGGCGAACTGGCGACTGCTGCTTCGCTGAGTGCATTCGATCCGCTGCACGACGACCTGCTGCTGTTGCAGGCCACGACGCCGAACGACGCTGCGCTGGGTGGCGCACGCCGACAGATCCAGTCGCTGCTCGACAGCGACATGCAGGCACTGAGCGCGCGGCAGTCGTACGACGACGCGCAGGCGCTGCTCGCGCGCTACGCCGATATCGTCCAGCCGCAATTCGTCGAAAGGAAACGCGCCGAGCTGCAGGCCGCGCGGAGCAACGCCGGTGTCGCGGACGATGCGCAGGCGACGAACGCCCTGCGCGCGTCGCTGAACGAGCTGCTGCAGAAAGCCGCCGGCGATGACGCCTGGGACATCCAGGTGCATTCGCAACTGGCTCGCCTCGCAGCCTATCTGCCGCCGACCGACGCGAACCTCGCGGCCTTGCAGCAGCAGGCTGCGCAGATTCATGTCAGCGCCGCTGCCACGCTGCGCTCGCAGGGCCGGTTGAGCGAGGCCGAACTTTCACTGCAGCGTGCCGCCGCCTTCGCGCCGTCGCTGCCAGCCATCACGCAGGAGCAGCAGTTGCTCGCGCGCGTCCGCGCCGAGCAGGATGCGCGCGACCGCGAACAGAAGCGCCTCGCCGAACTCGCGGCGCTGAAACAAAAACTGCAGGACCAGGCCACCGCGAACGAAGTGAACGAAGCGATGGCGACGCTGCGCGACCTGCGCTCGAAGCTGCCGGCCGACGACGCATTCCTCGCGAGTGCGCCGAAAGCCATCGCCGCTGCGTACGTCCGTCTCGCCGCCACCGCGGCTCGCGGCTCGCGATTCGACACGGCGGTCTCGCTGATCGATCGTTCGCTCGAACTCGATCGCTCGAACGCACAGGTCGCGACGCTGCGCGAGCAGTACGCGCAGCAGCTTGCCGCTGCGTCGCGCACGGCGCCCGCCCCGACACCGGCGAAGGAGGAACCGCCGAAGCAGGTCGCGGCGCAACCGACCACGGCGACACCGACCCAGACGACGGCCGCAATCGCAACGCCGCCCGCAGCGACGCAATCCGCACCGGGCGGCGGCTGCAGCGCCTCGCTCGCCGGTTACGGCACGCGCAGTCGCGGCGTCTGCTTCGATGCTGTTGGCAGCGGTCGCGGTCCAGACCTGGTCGTCGTCCCGGCAGGCGCAGGCGTCGCGAAGCCGTTCGCGATCAGCCGCTTCGAAATTTCCGCGGGAGAGTTCGCGACGTTCTGCAAGGAATCGGGCAAGTGCAACGCCGGCGGCGGACAGGCCGACCTGCCCGCCACCTCGATTCCCGTCACCGACGCGCAGCAGTACGTCGCCTGGCTGAGCAATGCCACCGGCAACACCTATCGACTGCCGACCGATGCCGAGTGGACCTACGTCGCCGGCGCACCGGGCGGCAGCACCGAACGCGACTTCAACTGCGTCGTCGAACTCAACGGCCAGAAGATCCGCGGCTTCGGCCTCGGCAACGTACGCTCCGGCCGTCCCAACGGCTGGGGTCTCTACAACCTTGCCGGCAATGCGCAGGAATGGGTGAAGACCGGCGACGGCTGGGCCGCGCGCGGCGGCGCGTTCAGCGATCCGATCTCGCAGTGCGGCCCGGCACTCGTTCGTCCGTCGTCGGGGGCAGCCGATGCGGCCACCGGCTTCCGCGTGGTTCGCGACCTGCGCTGAAGAGCAGCGGACCCGGATTTCACACGGAGGTCGGAAGAGTGGGGTCTTTTCTCTGTGGGGCCGGCTTCAGCCGGCCTTTGCAGAAGTCAGGCTGAAGCCTGACCCACAGGAAGAATCCCGGTGGAAGACGTTTCTACTTTTCCAACCTCCTTGATCTCCGTGACCTCCGTGTGAAACTCCGATTCCCGGTTCCGTGAGTTCCGTCGCCGCCTGTCGTCCCGTGCAGTGCAAAGCTGCAGCCCGCGTGATTGAAATCCCCTAAGGCGGGGACTAGCCTCGCGGCACAACAATCACGTCTCACGTATCGACGGGTGGCTCCGGGCCGGAGCCTAAGGGAGAAAACTTCTGTGAGTGCCGTCTCGGGCCGCACGGCTGGGAAAGCCCTGTGCTGCATTCTCTTGTTGAGCCCCTGTTACGCGCCCGTCACCTGGGGCCAGCAGGCCATTCCGCCTGCAGCCACGCCCGGCGGCGCGCAGCCCCGGCCGCCGCAGGATTTTCCGGATGCATCGCAGCTCGCGCCGTTCGACGTGCCGCGCGTTCCCGACCGTCCGCTCGGTATCGATGAAGGTCCGCGCGTACGCGTCACGCGCTTCGAACTCATGGGCGCAGCGACGCAACCCGATGTGCCCAAGGCGGCAGTCGATGGCGTGCTCGCCGACGCAATCGCCAATCAGCCCGCAGAAGGATTCACCGTCAATCAGCTGCAGGAAGTCGCGAATCGCGTGGCGGAGCAGTATCGATCGCATGGACTGCTGCTCGCACAGGCCGTGATCCCGGCGCAGGAAGTGCAGCGCGGTGTCGTGAACGTGCTGGTGCTCGAAGGCTCGCTCAACGAGCTGCACTTCGAAGGCCAGCAGATGTATTCGGAGCGCACGCTGTCGCGGCCGTTCAAGAATCTGCTGTCGCGGCCCGTGCACAAGGACGACATGGAAAGCGCCCTGCTGCATCTCACCGACTATCCCGGCCTCTCGGCCTTCGCCATGTTCCAGGCCGGCGATCGCGTCGGCACCACCGACCTGCTGATCAAGACGCAGCGCGAGGAGCGCTTCGCGCTCGATACCACGATCGACAACCAGGGCTCGCAGTACAGCGGCGAATACCGCGCCAACCTCAGTCTCACCATCAACGATCCCTTCGGCCAGGCCGACAGGCTCAACGTCTACGGCCTGTACGCCTTCGATCCGGACGACAGCGATTCGAAGGGTCTCTACGGCGGCATGGACTATCGCCTGCCGCTGTTCGGACCGCGTCATCAGCTCGGCGCCAGCTATTCGCACAACCTGTTCGAGGTCGGCAAGCTGTTGCGCCAGCTCGGCATCAAGGGCACGACGGATATCGCGTCCCTGTCCTACACGCAGTCGCTCACCAAGACGCGACTCAGCAATGCCTCGGCGCAGTTCACGTTCGCACATAAGGACGCTGAATTCGAACAACAGGGCGCCGTGACCGCCAACGACGTGCTCTCGGTCGCGAGCCTCGGCTTCCAGTGGAGCAACATCGGCCTGCGCACGCGCGGCATCACGCAGCTCTCTCTTATATATAGCCACGGCTTCAGCGACCTGCTCGGTTCGCTCGCCGACTACGACGAACAGCAGGGCATCAAGGCCAGCCGCCTCGACGCCAGCGGCGCGTTCGACAAGGTGACGGGCAGCGTGCAGCGCTACCAGCGCATCAGCCAGAACCACTCGGTGCTGCTGCGCGCCTCCGGCCAGTACTCCGACGACATCCTCGTCTCGCTCGAACAGTTCTCGATCGGCGGACCCGACACCGTGCGCGCCTATCCCACCGCCGAGTTCCTCGCCGACACCGCGGGCTTCGCATCGATCGAGTGGATCGTCAATGCCCCCGGCTTCGCCGCGCGCCCCGCCTTCGGCGGCAAGACCTGGGGCCAGCTCCTGCAGTTCTCGCTGTTCGCCGACTACGCCACCGGCAAACTGAATCTCGCACTGCCCGGCGAAGACGACAGCATCGACCTCTACGGCTGGGGCGGCGCCGTGCAGTTCAACCTGACCAACCGCTACTTCGCGCGCATCGACGTCGCCACGCCCTTGAGCGAGCAGGAACCGACGAACGAACGCGACCCGCAATACTTCTTCCGCTTCGGCTTCACGCTGTAAGCGCGCCGACGAGACAGACATGAACACGAACAACTTTCCGCGCTCGCGCTATCTCGCGGCGGCCGTGTCGGCGGTGTTGTCGCTGGCCGCGGCATCGACCCACGCCGGGCCGCAGAACGGCACAGTGACGCAAGGTGCTGCAACGATCAGCACGCCGGCAGGCAACATCACGCAGATCGATCAGACGACCAGCAGCGTCAGCATCGACTGGCAGTCGTTCGACGTCGCCGCCAACGAGCAGGTGAACTTCAACCAGCCGACCGCGAGTTCGGTGGCGCTGAACCGCATCCTGACGCAGGACCCGAGCCAGATCCTCGGCAGCCTCAACGCCAACGGCCGCGTCTTCCTGCTGAACCCGAACGGCATCATCTTCGGCGCATCGGCGCGCGTGAATGTCGGTTCGCTGGTCGCCAGCTCGCTGGATCTCACCGACGCCGACGCGGCGGCCGGTCGTTACTCCTTCGGCACGTCGGCCGCACAGAGCGGCGCCATCATCAACCACGGCGCGCTGACCGCAGCGAACGGCGGCTCCATCACGCTGCTCGGCGGATCGGTGCTGAACACCGGTCTGATCGTCGCCGACTACGGCACCGTCAATCTCGGCGCCGGACGCGCCGCGACGCTGTCATTCGACGGCGATGGACTGATGCGCTTCCAGATCGACGCCGGACTGCTGACGGATTCGAGCGGCGCGCAGGCCGCCGTCGACAACACCGGCCAGATCACCGCCGACGGCGGACAGGTGTTGCTGACGGCGCAGCAGGCCGGCGATGTCGTCGCACGTGCCGTGAATAACGACGGCGTGATTCGCGCTGCGCGGGTCGAGAATGTCGGTGGTGTGATTCGGCTGGTCGGCGATGGCGGGACGGTGGTGAACAGCGGCACGCTGGAGGCGACGGCGAGCAATGGCGCCGGCGGCGAAATCGCTGTACTCGGCGAGAACGTATCGTTGACGGGCACGGCACTCGTCGACGTCAGCGGCACGCACGGCGGCGGCACGGCGTACATCGGTGGCGGCTTCGCAGGTGCAGATCCTGCATTGCTCAACGCACAGAGCACGACGGTCGATGCAGGCGCGGTGATTCGCGCCGATTCGATGCAGAGCGGCGATGCAGGCCGCGTGGCCGTCTGGTCCGAAGGAAGAACGACATTCAATGGCGACATCTTGGCGCGCGCCGGTGGCGCAAGCGGCAATGGCGGTTTCGCCGAGGTATCAGGCCGGCAGAATCTGCGGATCGGCGGTCACGCGACGCTGACGAGCGAAAACGGCATGGCGGGTTCGCTGCTGCTCGATCCGGGCACGATCAACATCGTGGATGGCAGCGATGCTGCGTCCGCGTCGGACAATGAAATCGGCGACGAATGGATCATCGCGCAGTTGGCTACGCCGGGCACGCTGACGATTTCCACTGCCGTCTATGGCGATGGCTCGCCGGCGACCCTGACGGTCGACAGCGGAGCCGAGATCACGTGGGGCACAGCCAGTACGCTCGAACTGATCGCCGGCTCATCGGTCTCGTTCGAGGCCGGCAGCATCGTACGCAGCACCGACGGCGGATCACTCACGATCAACTCTGGTGCTGGTGTCGATTTCTCCGGCACGCTCGAGCTCGACGGCAATCTCTCCGTCACCGCCGGCGCCGCCATCACTCAGTCGGCTGCCATCGAAGTCGGCGGCACGACGACGATCAGCGCAACCAATCAAGCGGTCACCCTGGATGATCCGGACAACCAACTGGCTGGCAGCATCGGCATCGACGCAGGCACAACTGTCCTGGCGAACAGCCTCGCCACGCAGTTGAGCGCCAGCAGTATCACCGGTGATTTCACACTCACATCCTCCGGCGCGATCACGCAGACCGGCGCGTTGACGACTGCAGCGAACGCCACGTTCACCGCCGGCAACGGCGAATCGATCACGCTGGGCGAGGCCAACGCCTTCGGCGGCACGGTCACGTTCGGCAGTACCGGCACACTCGCCGATGTCACAGTGCGCGATACCACGGCCTTCGATCTGCAGGCGCTCAATCTCAGCGGCGATCTGAACATCACTGCGGACGGGATCAGCCAGTCGGGGGCGGTCTCGACAGGCTCGCTGACACTCACTTCCGACGGCGCCGTCACACTCAACGCCAATGCGGAAACAGCCGGCGCGTTGACGATAACCGCCGGCACCAACATCAACCAGACGGCGGGCACGATCACCACCAACGGCGCCACGACCCTGAGCGCCGGCCAGGCGATTGCACTGACGAGCGCGGGCAACAATTTCGCCGGCAGTGTCAGCATCACCGACGCCGCCAGCGCACAGCTTACGGACAGCAATGCCATCGATCTCGGCGCCAGCACTGTCGACGGTGCATTGACCGTCAACACCTTGACGGGGGGCTTCACGCAGTCCGGCGCGATCAGCGCCGGCTCGCTGAGCCTGAGCGCTCAGGACGTCACTTTCTCCGACAACGTGACGACCGGCGCACTGACAGTGACTGCGAACGGCGGCATCGACCAGACCGCGGGCACGATCACCGCCACCGGCAATGCAGACTTCACCGCCGCCGGCGGAAGTTCCATCAGCGTCGCTCAGGCAACAAACCGCTTCGATGGCACTATCGACTTCAATGTTGCCGGCGGCACGCTGCAGAACGTTTTCGTCGCGGACACGACCGCCCTTCAACTGCAGGCCCTGAACACTGCCGGCAATCTCACTGTCAACGCAGAGAGCATCGCCATATCCGGCGCAGTGGACGTCGGCGGTAACGCTTCCCTGACGGCCACGGCGAACGGCATCTCGCAGACGGATGTGCTCACGGTGGATGGCACGACGACGCTGAGCGCGGCCGGCCAGACGATCACGTTGACGAACACGAGCAACGACTTCGTTGGCAGTGTCGGCATCACCGCGGCCAATGCACAGCTTGCGGACATCAATGCCATCAATCTGGGTACCAGCAATCTGACGGGCACACTCGAAATCAGTGCGGGAGGCAGCCTCACCCAGTCGGGTGCATTGAACGTGGGCGGGGACGTCACGCTCGATACCGGCACCGGCGCCATCACACTCGACAACGTCTCCAACAGTTTCGGCAGCACCATCCGTGTGACTGCGGCAGGCGACACGACTCTGAGGAATGCTGCGCCTACTGTTCTGGGCACGAGCATGATCACTGGCGGGCTAAACGTCACCTCGGTGGGCGCCATCACTCAGACCAACGCGCTCACCGTCGCTGGCCTCACGACCATTGCCGCAAGCGGCCAGAGCGTGACCCTGAACGGCAGCAATGCGTTCAATGGCGGCATCGGCGTCACGGCGGGCAGCGCGTCGATCACGAATTCCGTCGCCACCGACCTGCGCGCAAGCACGACGACCGGCCTGCTCTCCGTCGACAGCACCGGCGCACTGACGCAATCGGGCAATATCACGGCAGGTTCATTGACACTTGCCTCCGACAGCGCCGTCACGCTCAGCGCCGATACGACAACGACAACCGGCGCGTTGACGATAACCGCCGGCACCAACATCAACCAGACGGCGGGCGCGATCATGGCAGCCGGCAGCACGACGCTGAGCACGCCCGGTCAAACGATCACGCTGACGAGTGCAGGCAACGATTTCACCGGCAGTGTCAGCGTCACCGACGCCGCCAGCGCACAGCTTACGGACAGCAATGCCATCGATCTCGGCGCCAGCACTGTCGACGGTGCATTGACCGTCAACACCTTGACGGGGGGCTTCACGCAGTCCGGCGCGATCAGCGCCGGCTCGCTGAGCCTGAGCGCTCAGGACGTCACTTTCTCCGACAACGTGACGACCGGCGCACTGACAGTGACTGCGAACGGCGGCATCGACCAGACCGCGGGCACGATCACCGCCACCGGCAATGCAGACTTCACCGCCGCCGGCGGAAGTTCCATCAGCGTCGCTCAGGCAACAAACCGCTTCGATGGCACTATCGACTTCAATGTTGCCGGCGGCACGCTGCAGAACGTTTTCGTCGCGGACACGACCGCCCTTCAACTGCAGGCCCTGAACACTGCCGGCAATCTCACTGTCAACGCAGAGAGCATCGCCGTGTCCGGCGCAGTGAACGTCGGCGGTAACGCTTCCCTGACGGCCACGGCGAGCGGCATATCGCAGACGGACGTGCTCACGGTGGGCGGCACCACGACCCTGAATGCGGCCGGCCAGACGATCCAACTGACGAACACGAGCAACACGTTCGGCAACAGCATCGGGATCACCGCCGCGACCGCTTCGCTGAACAACTCCGTCGCGACGACG
>NZ_DAINNK010000108.1:7530-12955 GCF_036735925.1 Povalibacter sp. | reverse complement strand
TACGACCTGGCCGGCAACAACACGCCGATTTTCTTCGTGCGCGACCCGATGAAGTTTCCGCACTTCATCCGCAGCCAGAAACGGCTTCCCGACTCCGGCCTGCGCGACAACCACATGCAATGGGACTTCTGGACCAACAATCCGGAATCCGCACACCAGGTGACGTACCTGATGGGCCCGCGCGGCCTGCCGCGCACGTGGCGACACATGAACGGTTACGGTTCGCATACCTATCTCTGGATCAACGCCGAAGGCGCGAAGTTCTGGGTCAAGTACCACTTCCACACCCAGCAGGGCATGGAGTTCTTCAGCAATGCCGAAGCCGCCGCGATGGCGGGCAGCGACGCCGACTTCCATCGCCGCGATCTGTTCGATGCGATCGAGCGCGGCGCCTTCCCGAAGTGGAAGCTGTCGGTGCAGGTGATGCCGTACGCGCAGGCGCGCACCTACCGCATCAATCCGTTCGACCTGACCAAGACCTGGCCGCACGCGGACTATCCGCTGATTCCGGTGGGCGTCATGACGCTGAACCGCAATCCGGAAAACTTCTTCGCGCAGATCGAGCAGGCGGCGTTCTCGCCGGGCAACACGGTACCGGGCATCGGCCTGTCGCCGGACAAGATGCTGCTGGCGCGTTCGTTCGCCTACGCCGACGCGCAGCGCAACCGCATCGGCGCCAACTTCCATCAGTTGCCGGTGAACCAGCCGAAGGCGCCGGTGAACACTTACCAGTTCGACGGTCCGATGGCGTATCACCACAGCGGCGCCGCGCCGGTCTACGCGACCAACAGCGGCGGTCGTTCCTGGGCCGACCATACCGGTCAGGTCGAAGACGGCTGGGAGGCGGACGGCGAGATGGTGCGCAGCGCCTATGCCTTGCGTGCGGATGACGACGACTTCAGCCAGCCGGGCACGCTCGTGCGCAAGGTGTTCAACGACCGCGAGCGCCAGGCGCTGATCGAACAGGTCGCCGGCAGCCTGCTCGGCGGCGTGCGCAGTCCGGTACTCGAGCGCGCGTTCGACTACTGGAAGCGCATCGATCCGGATGTCGGCGCGAAAATCGAAGCGAAGGTACGCGCTGGCGCTGCGCGGGAACCGGCGGCAGGCATGGGCGAGAGTTGAGCGGTGCGCCCGCTGCGCATCCACACATTCATCTTCTGAAGGAGTTCCGATGATCCTGTCGCCCCGTAACCTCGCTACCTTGCTTTGCCTCGCGCTGTCGAGCAGCGGCGCCGTTGCTGCAACAACGGCGAACGCGCCGGCGCCGGCGACGCCGCCGTTCGCGGTCGCCGAGATCGTCCGCTTCGATCATCCATGGGCGATGACCTTCCTGCCCGACGGCCGCCTGCTGGTGACTGAAATGGGCGGCGCTCTGCGCCTGTTCAATCCGGTGAACAAACACAGCGGCACCGTGACCGGCGTGCCGCGCGTGTCGCACGTCGCCCAGGGCGGGCTCGGCGACATCGTGCTGCATCCGCAGTTCGCGACCAATTCGCTGGTGTATCTGAGCTTCGTCGAGCCCGCGAACGGACGCCTCGGTGCAGCAGTCGCGCGTGCGCGGCTGACGCTGGACGCCGCGGGCGGCGGCGCACTCGAAGATCTCAAGGTGATCTGGCGACAGGATCCCAAGAAGAGCGGCGACGGACATTTCGGTTACCGGCTCGCTTTCGATCGCGACGGCAAACTCTGGATCAGCTCGAGCGAGCGCAAGGAGTTCGATCCGGCGCAGGACATGACGACCAACCTCGGCAAGATCATCCGGCTGAACGATGACGGCAGCGTGCCGTCCGACAACCCGTTCGCCGACCGCGGCGGCGTCACCGCGCAGGTATGGTCGCTGGGTCATCGCAACATCCTCGGCATTGCGTTCGACGCCAAGGGTCAGTTGTGGGCGCACGAAATGGGACCGCAGGGCGGCGACGAACTCAACCGCATCGAGAAAGGCGCCAACTACGGCTACCCGCTCGTCTCCAACGGCAATCACTACGACGGCACGCCGATTCCCGATCACTCGACGCGGCCCGAGTTCCGCGCGCCCGTGATCACCTGGACTCCGGTGATTTCGCCGGCCGGCTTCGTGATCTACGACGGCGCGAAGTTTCCGGCCTGGAAAGGCAGCGGCCTCATCGGCGGGATGTCGTCGAAATCGCTGGTCCGCGTCGAGTTCAACGGCGACAGCGCGCGCGAGGCGGAACGCTTCGACATGCAGCGACGCATCCGCGAGGTCGAACAGGGGCCGGACGGCGCGGTCTGGCTGCTCGAGGACGGAACGCGCGGAGGCCAGGGCTGGCTGCTGAAGCTGACGCCCCGCTGAGCCGACTGGCATCCGACCAGCGCAAACAACCTGCCCGAACCCGGGAAGTCATTGACGCAGGACACTGACATGAATCTGCAGCAGGCGATGAAGAATCCGAACGTTGCGTTCGAATCTCCCGAGGCGCTCGAAGCCTCGACGGAATTCACGGCGCCGCAGAAGCGCGCCATTCTCGTGCAGTGGAAGGATCAACTGGAAAAGCTGCTCATCGCCGACGAAGAAAGCATGCTTCGCAGCGACGCAAAGCCCGGCGCCAACGCCGACTGCCTGAGGCGCGTCACGAACATGCTGACGCGCCTGCCATCCTGACGGAACCAATCGAGACGGGGCGCGCCCGCTGCTTCATCGAAGCTCTCTTAGGGAAAGGCGAATGGAGCGCCAGAATAATTCCAATGGTTCTCAGGACGAATAGCCCGTAGAAATCCTGGCTCATGGCAATCGGAGATCGCCCATGTCCGCAAGATTTCCCATCGAACGCAGCTGCACCCATCAGGCCGAGCGATTTCAGCTCGCCTTCGCCAGGCGCGCACTGGAACTGATGCCGCGCGATGAGGCGACCGCTTTCCGCTCCGGCGCCGACGGATTGACGATCGCGGCAGAAACCGAAATGGCGTTGCAGCGTCCGGTGCGCCTGCTGGAAGAAGTCTATGGAGCAGCGGTGCGTATCAGTCCGCCGAAGGTGCGCTATCGCGGCTGCAGGCAGAGCGATCGGATCGAACAGCCCATCATGGGCCTGCGCATCTTGTGCGCGCCCGTCAACTTCGAGCCCATCCGCGAAGACCTGCGCAGGCGTGGCGCCAGCATCCTGGATGCTGAAGTGAATCGCAGGTTCGGGATCGTCCGTGCGTGTGCGCCGCTCGCGCAGCTGCTCGGTTATCCGGATGCGCTGGATCGCATCACGGGCGGCAGGGACCACCTGGTCATGTGGCTGAGCCACTATGAACGGCTCGACGATCCTCCGCCCGCAGGCGCGGCTGCCTGACGACGCCGCTCAGCTGTCGGCGAATAGTTGCCGGGCGGCGCTGGTCATCGCCACCACCGCGGGGTGCTTGATCTTGCGCTCCGCGGAGATGGCGAAGAACTCGGCTTTGACGCCATGGGCCATGCCGATGCGTACGAATCCGTGCTGGCTGCGAAACTGGCTTTCCAGCACGGACGGCACCGGCGCAAAGCCGTGCCCCGCGCGCGCAAACTCGCGCAGCATCGCGTAGTCCTCGAACTCGCCCAGCATCAGCGGACGCACGCCCTGGCGGTCCAGCCATTGATCCAGCGCCCGGCGGATCGCGGTGTCATCCGTCGGCAGCAGCACCGGCACACCGTCGAGCGATTTGGGAAATCCGCGCCGCAAGGTTTTCGCCAGCGCCGGCGTGGCCATCCAGTAGACCTTGCACTGCCCGAGCGAATGGCTGTGCGCGCGCATGTTGAGCGTCGGCGTGACCGGCGCATCCGACAGCACGACGTCGATGTCGTGCATCACGAGGTCTGCCACCAGCCGTTCCAGCGTGCCTTCGCGACAGGTCACGCGCACCAGCTGTTTCAGCTGCATGCCGGGTTCGAGTATCCGATACGCAATCTCTTTCGGCACCACGTCGTCGATGCCGACGCGCAGACGCAGCGGTCGTGTCGAGGGGCGCTGTTCGAGCGCATCGAGCATTTCCTGTCCCAGGGTGAAGATCTCGTTGGCGTAGCCGAACACCAGCTTGCCGACCTCGGTGGGCACCAGGTTGCGGCCCGACTTGGCGAGCAGCTTCTCGCCCAGTCGTTCTTCGAGCGTACGCAGTTGCGCACTCACCGTCGGCGCAGACAGCGCCAGTTCCTCGCACGCCTTCGTCAGGCTTCCCGTGCGCACGACCGCCCAGAAGTACAGCAGATGCTGATAGTTGATGCGTCGAATGACGGCCATCCGGAAGAAACCTCTGCTGGTGCGTTTGCTGCCGCCGGCCAGGTCGGCGCATCCATCATTTCATACTCCTGCAGCAGATGCGCGAGCATGAAGCGACGCCGGTCGGCGGCGTCACTCGCGTGTCGATTCTTTCCGCACCACGACGCCCTCGATCACATCGTCCTGCGCCGGCCGCGACGGCGCCTGACGGCGCAGTTGCCGCAGCTTCCACCAGAAATACAGCCCGAAAACGCACAGCGCCGTCAGCACGACGGCAAACACCACGATCGACATCGCAATCGCGCCCACCAGTGCAACCGCCGCCGCCACGGCCGTGAGCACCCTGACCACAATGCCCTGCGCACGCGAGCCGATATTGCCGCGATGGCCAAGCTGCGAGCGCTCCTGATCGAAATGCATCGACGCCTCTTCGGTGAACTGCGCCGTGTTATCGGCACGTGCTATTCGAGACTCGTGCTGGCCTCACAAGTTCCAGGCCAGGCGGCACGAACGTGGCGCAACTCTGGTTCACAGGGAATCCCGTCTGACACCACACCTGCGGCGCGCAGCGTCGCGGCCATGGTCACCAGTTCCGCGAGCGATGTTGCCCGCATCTTGCGCATGACCTGGCCGCGATGCGCCTTGACCGTGATCTCCGAGATGCTCAGCGCTTCGGCGACATGCTTGTTCATGCGGCCCGTCACCACGAGCTGCATCACTTCGCGTTCGCGACGGCTGAGCCGGCCGAACCGGTCATGCAGCACGCGCGCCGCCGCCTGCTTCGCCCGGACCGAACGGCTCAGATCCAGTGCCTGTTCGACGGCATTCAACAACAGCTCTTCATCGAGCGGCGTGGTCAGGAACTCGACCGCGCCGGCCTTGATGGCGTGGACGGTCATGCGCACGCTCGGGTTGTCTGCAATGAAAATGACGGGCAGGTCGCGTCGCTGCCTCATGAATTCCTGCAAGGCAGTGCCGGCACCGCCGAACCGATCGATATCGACGATCAGGCAGCCCGGACCCGTCATCTCCGTTGGCGCGAGAAAGTCACAGGTCTGTGCGACTCCCTCCGTACGCCACCCTGCGGACACGATCGCCTCTCTGAGGACGCTGCGAACCTGCGGATCGTCGCTGACGATGAAGACGACCGGCGAGTCGACAGTACGCAGCGTCGAATGTGTGAGCGTGAAATCTCGCATGGCCGTGTGCATGACAGGTTCCTCTCAATC
>NZ_DAINNK010000108.1:0-7430 GCF_036735925.1 Povalibacter sp. | reverse complement strand
CTTGTGTGAAATCAGCCTGGGCTCATGGTCGCGGAACCTGATGCGAAACGCCCGTTATCTGGTGTTAGGAGTTGTGAGTCGGGCATGGCTGCGCGACTTGCGTCCGCCCGACGCGGCGGAAATTCATATCAAGGTCTAATGGCGCCCGCGAGCGTGCGGCTCTAGCTTGAGATCACGACGACCTTCTCGAGCACAGGAGCATCACATCGTGCAAGCCGATCGCAGATTTCCCGGCGCAGACAGCAGCCCGACATGACCGACCTGGAAAAACTGGTCGCGATCGAGGCGATCCGCAACCTGCAGTCCCGCTACGTGCGGCTGGCCGACTCCAAGGACTGGCTCGGTCTCGCCCATCTGTTTCTGCCGCAGGGCTCGTTCGTGCCCTACGGCGTCGATGGCAAGCCGCAGGTGGCCATGCTCGGCCGCGAGCAGATCTGCCGCATGCTTTCGGATGCCGTGGGCGCGGGTACGGCGATCCATCATCTCTTCTCCTACGAGATCGAGATCCGCTCGCCGACGCGGGCGCATGGCATCTGGGCGATGGAAGACTGGGTCGACCGCTCCCGGGATCACGGCACCGCCGCCGCGCCATTCAAGACGCTGCACGGCCTCGGCCACTACCACGTCGACTACGAGAAGGTCGACGACGCCTGGTTCATCGCGAATCAGAAGCTGTATCGCACCCGACTCGAACTCACCCGTTAGCGAAAGACATCTGGAGCCAGACAATGAAAGCCATCGTCATGAATCGTCCGGGCGGCACCGAGGTGCTCGAACTCGCGGATCGCGCTGCACCCGTGGCCGGACCTGGAGAAGCGCTGATCGAAGTCACTGTCGCCGGCGTGAACTTCATGGATGCCGGCGTGCGACGTGGTCTCGCGTGGACCGAGATGCCGGATCCCAAGATCCTCGGTGTCGAAGGCGCCGGCCGCGTGCTCGCCGTCGGCAGCGGTGTGCAAGACGTGCGCGTGGGGCAACGCGTCGCGTGGGTCTATGCGCCCGGCAGCTATGCCGAACGGATCGCGATTCCCGCGACGTCACTGGTGCCGGTGCCCGATGCGATCGACGATCGCACGGCAACCAGCGTCATGATGCAGGGACTGACCGCGAGTCATTTCGCGACCGACTTCTATCCGGTGCAGCCGGGCGATGTCGCGCTCGTGCACGCCGCGGCCGGCGGCGTGGGCTCGCTGCTGACGCAGATCATCAAGTTGCGCGGCGGTTCCGTCATCGGCCGCGTGTCGAGCGCAGCCAAGGCGGCAGTCGCAAAAGACGCCGGCGCGGATCATGTCGTGGTGGACACCAGCGGCAGGTTCGCGCAGGAAGTGCTGCGACTGACCCACGGCGAAGGCGTCCACGTCGTGTACGACGGTTCGGGCACGACGACGTTCGCCGACTCGCTCGCGTCGCTGCGACGCAGCGGCACGTTCTGCTGGTACGGCCCGGTGCTCGGCGGTCGCACGCCGATCGAGCTGATGAGCCTGCCGAACAGCATCAAGATCGGCTATGCGGTTTTCGCCGATCACATCCACACGCCCGCGCTGCTGCGCGCTCACAGCCAGCAGCTGTTCGACTGGATCATCGCGGGAAAACTGCGCATCCACGTCGGCGCGACGTATCCGTTGGCCGACGCTGCCCGCGCTCATGCCGACATCGAAAGCCGCGCCACCACCGGCAAGCTGCTTCTGATTCCATAACCCATCGACAGAGGAACATCCCATGCAATCGCGATGGCTCATCACCGGCAGCTCCCGCGGCCTCGGGCGTGCGCTGTCCGAAGCCGTGCTGGCCGCCGGTCATCGACTGGTCGCCACTGCGCGCGATCCGCGACAACTGGCGGACCTGACACAACGCTACGGAGATGCCGTGCGGACAGCGGCGCTCGATGTCTCGAACGCCGATGCCGCGCAGGCGGCCGTGCAACTCGCCGTCGACCGTTTCGGCGGTCTCGACGTCGTCGTGAACAATGCCGGCTACGGCAACGTGAACTCCGTCGAAGACACCGACCTCGCGGAGTTCCGGCGCCAGATCGAAGCGAATCTGTTCGGCACCATCATTGTTACCAAGGCTGCTATTCCAGTGCTGCGAGCGCAGCGCAGCGGCCACGTCATCCAGTTGTCGTCGGTGGGCGGTCGCATCGGCGCGCCGGGTCGAGCGCCCTATTCCGCGGCCAAGTGGGGCGTCGAAGGATTCTCGGAATCTCTCGCCCTGGAGATGGCGCTCATCGGCGTGAAGGTCACGGTCATCGAACCCGGCGGCTTCCGCACCGACTTCGCCGGCTCATCGACCGTGCTCGAAGACGGGCGCGCCGAGTACGACGCCGTCGTCGGCGCCACCGCGAGAAGGCAGCGCGACTACAACGGCCGTCAGCCCGGCGACCCGGCGCGGGCGGCACAGGCGATCCTGAAAATAGCAGCGATGGACAATCCACCGTTCCGGCTGCCGCTGGGCAGCGATGCATTGCAGCTGATCGAACGGGCCGATCGTGCGCGACTGGCCGAGCTGGAACGCTGGCGTGCGTTGAGTGCGTCGACGGATTTTCCGCCGGAGTGATCGTTTCTTCTGTGGGTCAGGCTTTAGCCTGACTTCCGAAAAGAGGCCGGCTGAAAGCCGGCCCCACAGTAAGAGGCCCCCACAGAGGCGCCGCGCCTACGGCGCGTACCTGGTGAAGACGTAATCGCGCTGCGCCGTCGCACGCGCCTCATGACACGCAAAGCAGGTGCGGTGCTGCGCTTCGTCGACGGGCTGACCGTCGACGAAGCGTCCGAATCCCCACCCGCCGGTAGCAGCATATTTCTTCGAGTCCTTCACCATCACCTGCACCGTCGTCGCCTGCCCCGGCACCGTCGCCGGCGCGAATTCTGCTGAAGGCATTTGCTTCCACGCGAGCTTGACCAGGATCGTGCCGTCAGGAAATGACGGCACGCCGTTGCGATACGCACGGATCGCCACCGGGTTGCCGACCACCGCACGCAGTTCATTCAACGGCGCCGCTTCGAGGGCGGGCGCGATCAGTTCCCATTGTCTATAGCCGCGCGGAACCGTCACACCATAGATCGGCGACGCTGCGGCGACAGACTGATCCGCCCGCGCAAACGACACGCCGACGACGATGAGCGCCGCAATGATCGCGACGAGACAGACGAGACGGAACGGAGATTTCATTGCATACCTCCGTCAGAACCTGTCGACATCCATCACCGCAGTAGCGAATGCCTGCGGCGCTTCCTGCGGCAGGTTGTGGCCGATGCCGCCGGCAACCAGTCGATGCTCGTAGCGGCCGGAGAACCGCTTCGCGTATGCGGCGGGCTCCGGATGCGGCGCGCCGTTGGCATCGCCTTCGAGCGTGATGGTCGGCACGGCGATCGTCGGCAGTGCGGCGAGTTTCTGTTCCAGCGAGTCGTACTTCGCTTCGCCCGCGGCGAGCCCGAGACGCCAGCGATAGTTGTGAATCGCCACCGCGACCTGATCCGGATGATCCAGCGCCGCGGCCGAGCGCGCGAACGTTGCGTCATCGAAGGCCCACTTCGGCGAGGCGAGCGTCCAGATCAGCCGCGCAAACTCATGCGTGTACTTCGCATAGCCCGCTTCGCCGCGTTCGGTGGCGAAGTAGTACTGGTACCACCACTGCAACTCCGCCTGCGGCGGCAACGGCGCACGGTTCAAGGCCTGGCTGCCGATCAGGTAGCCGCTGACGGACACCAGCGCCTTGCAGCGCTCCGGCCATAGCGCCGCGAGGATGTTCGCCGTGCGCGCACCCCAATCGCAGCCGCCGATGATTGCCTGGTCGATCTGCAACGCATCCAGCAATGCGATGGCATCGACGGCCAGCGCCGCCTGCTGGCCATTGCGCGGTGTGTCGGCGGAGAGAAACTGCGTGCCGCCGTAGCCACGCAGGTAGGGCACGATCACCCGATATCCGGCAGCGGCGAGCAGCGGCGCGACGTCGACGTAGGTGTGAATGTCATACGGCCATCCATGCAGCAGCAGCACCGGCTTGCCGTTCGCCGGGCCGGCCTCCGCATAGGCAACATCGAGCACGCCGGCCTGAATGTTCTTCATGGCAGCGAAGGACGTGTGCGCCGCGGTCGATGCTTTCACGCGAGTCTCCTGGCCCGAGCCGGCTTCAGCCATCGCCGGCACTCCGAGTTGAACGGCGGCCAGCCCCGCAGCGGCGATGCCGAAGAATTCTCTTCTGTGCAGATCTATCGGGTTGGACATGGGTCACCTGTGATGAACGAAGAATTTCGGAAAGTCTCGATGCATGTCTTGCACGTTTGCGCGATCACTTGCCGCGCAACGGGCGAAACGCGTCGCGCAGCTCACGGGCAAACAGCTCCGGCTCTTCCCACGCCGCGAAGTGACCGCCCTTGTCGACTTCATGGAAATACATGAGGCTGGGATAGGCCTGCCGCGTCCAGGTCTCGGGCGCGCGATAGATCTCGCCGGGAAACACGGTGACGGCGACGGGAAGGGCGATGTCGCGCGTCTTCTGCGCCGAGGCGCTGAAGTTATTGTTGTTGTTCTCCCAGTAGAAGCGCGCTGCCGACACCGCGCTGTTGGTCAGCCAGTACAGCGAAATGTCGTCGAGGATCTGATCTCTCGTCAGCGAGCGTTCCGGAACGCCGCCGCTGTAGGTCCATTGCGCGATCTTCTCGTACATCCACCCCGCGAGGCCGACGGGCGAGTCCGACAGTGCATAACCCACGGTCTGCGGACGCGTGACCATCATGGCGCCATACGCTGCATTCCGCGAAAAGAACGCATACAGCGAATCGAAAGCGGCCCGCTCCTTCGCCGACAGTCCGACCGGCGCGGGCCCGCCGTTGTTGATTGCCTGCACGACCGCGTCCGGCAACGTCGCCGGCATGCTGAGATGAATGCCGAGCAGACCCGCCGGCGCCTGTCGCGCCATCGCATCGGAGATCACCGAGCCATGATCGCCACCCTGCGACACATAGTGCGTGTACCCGAGGCGCTTCATCAGCACATCCCAGGCGCGGCCGACGCGTTCGGGGCCCCAGCCGGTCTGCGCCGGTCGCTCCGAGAAGCCATAGCCGGGAATCGAAGGAATCACGACGTCGAACGCATCCTCCGCCTTGCCGCCGAACGCAGTCGGATCGGTCAGCGGGCCGATCGCATCGATCATTTCCAGAATCGAGCCCGGCCAGCCATGCGTGATGATCAGCGGCAACGCATGCGGATGCCGCGACTTCACATGGATGAAGTGAATGTCGAGCCCGTCGATGTGGGTCACGAACTGCGGCAGCGAGTTGAGCTGCGTCTCGACCTTGCGCCAGTCGTAGTCCGTCGCCCAGTAGCGGGCGAGTTCCTGGAGCGTCGCCTGTTTCACGCCCTGCGAATCGTCGTTCACCGTCTCGCGGTCCGGCCAGCGCGTCGCGAGCACGCGCTGCCTGAGATCGTCGAGCGCGGCCTGCGGGATGCTGACGCGAAAGGGCCGGATCTCCGCTGCGGGCGACTCACGGGTCATAGGCACGGAAGCGCTTTTCGTGAAAGCCGTGACGGGATTCATCAAGAACGCCGGCGCCATCACGGCGAAGAATGCGACACGGCAGGCGGTACGGTGGGTCATCGAAGTGTCCTCGAGTGAATGGTCGACGCGATGAGGACGGGATCTGACCAGAAGCCGGGCCGCGGCTCGATTGCACGATGGTATGGGTCGTCTTCGCGCATACCTTCGTCTAATCGCCGCAATCCGGCGCAACTGGTCTGATCCGTCCCGAACCGCAACACACCCACGCGATGTGCAGACCTTCGCTACGAGGCCCAGGATGAAAACCCAATCTGTTCTGCTCGCTTCCCTGGTTGCCGGCGTGCTGGCCGTCACTGCCGGCACGCGCAGCGATGCCACCGCGATCGACTCGCTGACGCAGGCGACGGAATGGCTCAACTCGCCGCCGCTGCAGGCCGAGGATCTGCGCGGCAAGGTCGTGCTGGTCGACTTCTGGACCTACACCTGCGTGAACTGGATGCGCACGCTGCCGTACCTGCGGGAGTGGTCCGAGAAGTATCGCGATCAGGGGCTGGTCGTCATCGGCGTGCACTCGCCGGAATTCGGCTTCGAACGCAACGCACAGCACGTGCGACGCGCGACGCAGGCACTCGGCGTCGACTATCCGGTCGCGATCGACAGCGATCACGCGATCTGGCGCGCGTACCACAATCAGTACTGGCCCGCGGTGTATCTCATCGATGCGAGCGGTCGCGTGCGCTTCCGTCATGTCGGCGAAGCGGACTACGGCCAGCTCGAACAGGCGCTGCGATCACTGCTGCCGCAAGCCGCCGCGGGCAGTGACGACAAGCCGGCTCCGACCAGCGCCAAAGGCGCCGAGGTGGCGGCCGACTGGAAGAATCTGCGCTCGGGCGAGAACTATCTCGGTCGCGAACGCACGGTGAATTTCGCGTCGCCGGAAGGACTGGGTCGCGGCACGCCCCGCACCTACAGCATTCCGCAGCGACTGCGGCTCAACGAATGGTCGCTCGATGGCGCCTGGACGATCACGCCGGAAGCCAGCGTGCTGGACCGTGCTCCCGGACGCATCGCGTACCGGTTCCATGCGCGCGACGTCAATCTCGTGATGGGCGTCGCCACGCTCGATCATCCCGTGAAATTCCGCGTGCGCATCGATGGCATGCCGCCGGGCGAGGCGCGCGGCACCGACGTCGACGCAGAGGGCTATGGCAGCGTCGACGAACCGCGTCTCTACCAGCTCATTCGCCAGCCCTCGCCCATCGTCGAGCGAACGTTCGAGATCGAGTTCTTCGGCGAGGACGTCGCGGCGTTCTCGTTCACTTTCGGCTGAGTGCGTCTGCGCTCGTTCTTTCCTGTTGTCTCAATCGAGGTAAGCGTGATGAAGACTATCGTTGCAACCCTGGCTGCGGTCGCAGCGCTCGGCGGGCCGACTGCGGATGCGCAGAACGAAAAGCCCACGATCGTGCTGGTGCATGGCGCCTTCGCGGATTCGTCGAGCTGGAACGGCGTCATCCGGATTCTGGAGGCCGATGGCTATCCGGTCGTCGCCGCGGCGAATCCGCTGCGCAGCGTCAAGGGCGATGCGAAGTACGTCGGCGACATCGTCGCGAGCATCAAGTCGCCCGTGGTGCTCGTCGGCCATTCGTATGGCGGCCTGGTGATCAGCGACGCCGCGAATGGACGTGCCAACGTGAAGTCGCTGGTGTACGTCGCGGCGTTCGCGCCGGAGAGCGGCGAAACGGCGCTGGAACTCTCGGGAAAATTTCCCGGCAGCACGCTGGGTGAGGCGCTGGCGCCGCCCGTCTCGCTGCCCGGTGGCGTGAAGGATCTCTACATCCTGCAGGACAAGTTTCCCGATCAGTTCGCAGCCGATGTGCCGAAGCACGACGCGCGCCTGATGGCGGCAACGCAGCGACCCATCACGGATGCGGCACTG
>NZ_DAINNK010000107.1:0-13193 GCF_036735925.1 Povalibacter sp. | reverse complement strand
AACTCGACGAGACTTCGCCTCCGTTATTCCTGTTCATACATAACGAGAAAGCGTCCGCAACATGGAGATCCTGCGCCTGCCACGTCGCGGCAAGACATTGCAGGTCTGGTCCGCAGAGGGCGCATTCGGCCCGCGCAACGGCGTCCTGGATGGAATCGCGATCGTGGGAAATCGCGTGCTGGTGAACACGCTCGGAACGGGAAAACTGTTCGGCGTCCCGATCGGGCGCAATGGCCAGGCGGGAACAGCCGGCGAATTGCAGCTCAGCCGGCCGATCCAGCGGCCGGACGGCATGCGCAGCCTCGATGGCGACAGTGTGCTGCTGATCGAAAGCGGCGGTGCGGGCCGTCTGTCGCGCGTCGACAGCGATGGCGACGCGGCGACCCTGACGACCTTGCAGGAAGGCTTTCCCGGCGGACCGGTCGCCGTCACGACGGTCGGCACCGACGTCTACGTGCTCGAAGGACAGCTGGCCGCCATGGCTCGCAGCAATCTCACGCCGGCCCCGTTTCGCGTCCTGCGATTCGCGATTGCGCCTTGATGACGGCGCAGCTGCCGCCGGCGGCAGCTGCATCAGCTTCGCGCGTCCTCAGAACCGCGTGCGGACGGTGACGCCGACCAGGCGCGGATCGCTCGGCTGTCCGAGGATCAGGCCGGAATTGCCCGTCTGAATCGTCAGCGCCGTGATGTAGTCGGCGTCGAACAGGTTGCGTGCGAACACATCGACTTCCCAGCCGCTCTGGAAGCGATAGCCGACACTCGCGTTGGTGACGTTGTAGCCGTCGATGCGGGTGTAGCGCGATCCGGAGGTGTCGCTGTTGTAGCCGCTGCGCCAGTTCGAATCCACGTGCGCGACGAGGGCGCCTGAACCGAGCGGCAGTGCATAGTCGATGCCCAGCGATTCGACCCAGTCCGACAGACCGGCCAGCGATTCGCCGGTGAGATCGCAGGCGACCGTGGCAGCCGTCTGGACTTCGAGCGGGCACGGTCCGCCGCGATAGTCCGCGTACTCGCCATCGGCGTAGGCCACGGAAGCACGCACCGTTAAGCCGGCGAAGAGCAGCATCGCGAAATCCGCCTCGACGCCCTTCACCTGTACTTCCGGAATATTCGACGGATAGGAGCGGATGGCTGCGGTCTCGAGGTTCGAGACGATGTTCGCCTGGTAGTCCTCGACGACCGTCCAGTAGCCCGCCAGGTTGAGCGTCGCACGCGAATCGAGCATCGCGAACTTGAGACCCAGTTCGTAGGTGGTGTTGATTTCGTCCTCGATCACCGCAGTCGCCAATGCCGGCTGATTGAGCGCGTCCAGCGGCAGCCCCGACATGTTCAACCCACCGGACTTGTAGCCGTGGGCGAAGCTCACGTAGCCCATCAGGTCGTCGGCGAATCGGTACGCGAGATTCGCGCGACCGGAGAGACTGCCGCCGTCGTCCGCAGCGGTGTAGCTCTGCGGACGGAAGATCGAGAGCTTGGCGCGTGCCAGTTCCGCCGCCGTGGCGGGCGGCAGTCCGGTGAGGTCGAGTCCGCCGAAGACGCGCGTCGCGTAGCTGCCTTCCTTGTCTTCATAGGTGTAGCGCAGTCCCAGCGTCGCCGTCAGCCGGTCGGTGAACGCATAGTTCACTTCGCCGAAGGCGGCGTAGCTGTCCATCTCGAAGCGCGAGTCGCCTTCCTGGCCATAGCCGTCGAGCAGATTGCGCGGGATCGGTACGGTGAAATTCGCCTGGTTGAGCAGCCAGTAGGCCGCCTCCGGGCCGTAGATGCTGGTCGGATGACCGGAAATTTCCTGCGAGTAGTAGTAGAGGCCGGCGACGTAGCTGAAGCGCGTATCGCCGTTCGATGCGATGCGGAACTCCTGGCTGTATTGATCCTGGCGCGAGGGGATGCGCTGCACCCTCTGGATCGGAATGCCGGTGTAGTCGCGGTCGTTCGCGACATCCCAATCCCAGTAACGCCAGGCCGTGACGGACGTCAGCGTCACCGCTCCGACATCCCAGTCGGCGATCAGCGAAACGCCGCCATCCTGCGTATCGACGTGCAGAGCCGCATCGATATCGGACAGCCGGTCATACACGTCGGTGCTGGGCGGTGCATAGCCGAGACCGGCCGCCAGCGCCGGGAACTGTCGTGAGGGACTGCGCAGGCTCTGACCGACGCGCAGAAAATTCTGGGTGCAGCAGGCCGAATCGAGATCGGAAACGTCGCCGATGAGCCGCAGCCTGAGATTGTCGGTCGGGACGAACAGCAGTTGCGCGCGTACGGCGTAGTTGTCGAGTTCGTTGAGCTTCTCGCCCGTGTTGACGTTGGTCAGCAATCCATCGCGCTGGGTGATCTGCGCCGCGAGGCGACCCGCAACGACGTCGCGGAACAATCCACCGGAGATGGCGCCCTTGGCCTGCACGAAGTCTTCGTCGCCATACGACACTTCGGCGTTGCCTTCCGGTTCGAAACCCGGTTCGCGACTGATGACATGGATGGCGCCCGCCGTCGTGTTCTTGCCGAACAGCGTGCCCTGCGGCCCGCGCAGCACCTCGACGCGCTCGATGTCGGTGAAGTCGAAAGCCGCGGTTGCGGGACGACCGTGATAGACCTGATCCACATAGAAGCCGACACCCGGTTCGATGCCGTCATTCGCCGCGCTGATGGACAGCGTGTTCGATCCGAGGCCGCGGATCGTGTAGGCGGTGTTCCGCGGGTTGGCGGAGTTGTAATAGAGAGACGGCACCAGCTGGCTGAGCTGCTGGGTGTTCACGGTGTAGGAACTGTCGAGGACATTGCCGTCCACGACCGAGACCGCAGCGGGGACCGACTGAAGATCTTCCTGACGCCGCCGGGCGGTGACGATGACGCCTTCGAGCGTCGTTGCTTCACTGGTGCTGCGGTCTGCCGGCTCCTGCGCAGCAACAGCAAGGACGGGCAGACAGGCCGACGCTGCGGCACAGGCAAGAATGAATCGCACGGAACCCTCCCTGGTCGAATCGTTATATCTATTGAAATATACCGAGAGGCGGCCTGCGCCAGCAAGGACAACGCGATATCGAGGAACTGGCCGTCGATCCTGCTGGCACGGCCGACGGGACGATCCTGTAGGCAGGATGCCGGCGAGTCGCAACCCGAGCGACGGATGCACGGAACGAAATTCCCGCCGATGGCGTTGCTATGGCAACGGCGGACGGGAGATCGTCATGCAGCCAGCGACTGAAGCCGGTACTGAAATCATCACGGCACTTTTCCGGGATGCCGCAGGTACGGAGCGCGCCTTCGAAGCCACGCTCGCGCGGGGTTATGCGGCTGACGAAATCAACCTGTTGCTGTCGGAGGAGACGCGGCAGCGCCGCTTCGCCAGCGGTCGCGTCGATGCAGCATTGGCGGCAAGAGCCCGTCAGAGCACCGGCGCCGACGAGCCTGCGGTGCTGGACGAAAGAAAGATCGGTGGGCCGGTGGGAGGCACGATGGGCACGCTTGCGCCCGCGGCGGCAGCGGTCGGAACGGTGCTGCTGTTGCCGGGCCTGATTTTCGCCGGTCCGGTCGCGGTGGCGCTGGCGGCGGCCGGCGCAGTCGGACTTGCCGGCGGCGTGATCGGTGCGCTGACGCACTGGGGCATTCCCAGCGCGCGGGTCGAGGACTACGAAGCGCAGATCCGCAAGGGTGGCGTCCTGATGGGCGTGAAACCGCACTCCGTCGAAGATGCGGCCTGGCTGCGGCAGACATGGCGCGAAGCCGGAGGCGTGCTCGTGCACTGAAGTGCACGATTCAGTTGGTTGCGTCCGCCGCCAGCGTTTCGCGTTCGATCACTCGTCCTCGCAGAACGACTTTGTCGATGCGGCTCCATGCGTGCACCGAGTCGAGCGGATTGAGTTCGAGCAGCAGCAGGTTGGCGATCTTGCCGGTGGCGACCGTGCCGTAGTCGCGGTCGAGTCCGAACTGTCGCGCGTTGTTGAGGGTGGCGGCGCGGAACACATCGAGCGGCGACAGACCCGCGAGCGCCATCAGGCGCATCTCGCGAAACGTGTCGTAACCCGGTTGATTGCCGTAGGTCGGTGCGGATGGGGTATCGCTGCCGAGCAGCAGCGGCTGACCGAGTTCATGCAGATAGCGCGCGGCGCGCAATCCTCGCTCGCCTGTCTGCAGCTGCAGCGAGGCGATCCTGCCGTCGGGCAGATCGTCGTAGTCGTGCTTCATGCTGCGTTTGAACCACTGGCCTGCCTCCGTGGCGTACCAGTCGAGCAGCGCAGCGGGGACCACCTTCCGGTAAGTCGGATCCTCGAGCGTGTCGGCGCGGAACAGATCGGCCGTGCCGGCGAGCACGCGCAGCGTCGGCTGATAGCCGGTGCCGCTCCTGTGGATGCGGTTCAGATGCGCCGCGATCTCCGGCGGCACGCCGGATTTGCCGCCGGCCGGCCCCCAGTTCCAGAGGCCATGCGCTATCACGTCGACCTTCGCATCGAGCGCGATACGTTGCATGTCGAGCGCATTCGCGTGCGCGACGAGGAGCAGGCCGCGTTTCGTCGCGGCGGCACGCAGGCGCTGCAGCGAGTCCTTCGACAGCAGCGGCCAGCCGGACCGATCGCCGAAACCATCCTCGATGAACACCTTCACGCAACGCGCACCGCTGACGGCAATGCGATCGACGACGGCTTCGGGCGTGTGCTGCGCCGCCTGCGCGCCGGCCGGCAAGGGATGCGCGGCGGCATTCGCCGGCTCGTAGATGTAGTCCGGCATCATCCGGTAGCGCAGCGGCTTGTCGACGAACAGGGCGGGGTAGCCGTCGAGCGCCGTCGTCGAACCGCAGCGAAACAGATCCGGGTGCTGCGGCTGTGCTTCGAACGTGGCGACGGCGTCCGGCGAGTTGGACGGATCGAGCAGCTGCGTGACGCCGAAATACAGATAGCTGCGCGGCTGCTGGCGGTTGTAGGCATCCCCCAGCGGCTGCAACTGCGGCGACGCGGTATCCCACGGCAGTCCCGCCGGCGTCGAGACGTGCACGTGCGAATCCATGAGGCCGGGCGTCAGGAATTTTCCGCGGCCGTCGATGCGCTGCGCGCCGGGTGCGGTGATCGGTTTCGCCGCAATCTGCGCGATGCGCTCGTCGCGGATCAGCACGAACTGGTGCGGCAACGGCTGCGAACGTTCAGGCGAGACGATGGTGACGTTCTCGATCAGCAGATCCGCAGCGGACGTCGCAGTGTTGAGCGTCAGCAGGGCCAGGCCGGCAAGAATCGAATGCCGTGACATCGTGGCCTCCGTTCGAAGAGGAAGAGCCGCGAAAGACCGCATAAAAGATGTAAACAAGAGAAGTGAAGGAGCGGAAAGACCTCCTGTCCATTACCCTTCTTTTATGCGGTCTTTCGCGGCTCTCCTCTTCAGCGGGCGAGGCCGGGCGGAACCGGCAGGTCTTTCATGGAGCGGGCCACAGACTCGGCTTTCTCCAGCACCCGCAGCAGATTGCCGCCGGCCACCCGTTCCAGTTCGCGATCGGTCCAGCCGCGGCGGATCAGTTCGGCAAACAGGTTGGGGTACATGGAGACGTCGGAGAGTCCCACGGGCCAGTCCGAGTTGCCGTCGTAGTCGCCGCCGATGCCGATGTGTTCGACGCCTGCGACCTTGCGGACATGATCGAAGTGATCGGCGACCTTGGCGATGCTGACGGCCGGCAGTGTCACCTTCGAGAAGATTTCCTTCTGGATCGCTTTCTGTTCCTCGATCGACTTGCCCTGCGAGCGCTGCTTGAATTCCTCCATCGCCGGCTTCTGCACGGCGGCGAAGGCGGGATCGATGAAGGGCGCGACGAAGGTGATCATGATGATGCCGTCGTTGTCCTTGAGGCGCGCCAGGATGTCGTCGGGCACGTTGCGCGGCACGTCGCAGATCGCGCGCGCCGACGAGTGCGAAAAGATCACCGGCGCTTTCGACACGCGCAGCGCATCGTCCATGGTTTCGGCGGCGACGTGCGACAGATCCACCAGCATGCCGAGGCGGTTCATTTCCAGCACGACCTGTTCGCCGAACGGCGTCAGGCCGCCGTGCACCGGCGGAAAGGCGGCCGAGTCGGCCCAATCCAGATGCACGTTGTGCGTGAGCGTCATGTAGCGCACGCCCAGGTCGTAGTAGGCGCGCAGTGCGCCGAGCGAATTCCCGATGGCGTGACCGCCTTCCATGCCGAGGAGCGATGCGATCTTGCCGTTCCTGTGCGCGGCGCGGATGTCGGCGGCGCTGCTGGCGAACTGCAGCGCTTCGGGATAGCGCCGGATCATGCGCAGCGCGATGTCGATCTGTTCGAGCTGCGTGCGCGCGTAGTGACCGTCGGTTTCGCCGGGAATGTATACCGACCAGAACTGTCCGCCGAGATGGCCGGCGCGCAGGCGTGCGAGATCGGTCTGCCCCGGCACCTTGCCGCGCAGGTCGTAGGCATCGACGTCGCCCGGCGCCGTCTTGTCGTTGCGGATCGCCCAGGGCAGATCGTTGTGGCCATCGATCAGAATGGTTTTCGAGAGCAGCCTGTTGGCGCGTTCCAGCGCGGGATCGCGTTCGGCCGCGGCGGCGGCCTGGGAGACGACGAGGCCGGCAAGGCAGAGCGTGACGAAGCGGCGAATGAATGTATGCATGACGAGGCCGAGTGATGCAGGAAGCGGGGAGCATAGTCGGCCGCGGGGTGCGGCGAGAACGGGAAGACGAATCTTTTTTCTTCCTGCAGGTCAGCTGTAGGTCAGGCTTCAGCCTGACTCCTTAAGAAGGCCGGCTGAAAGAAGGCCGGCTGAAAGAAGGCCGGCTGAAGCCGGCCCCACAGCGAGGAGGGGTCCACGGAGAGAAGAATCGCGACGCCGCCATCGCAAACCATCATGGCCGTCGCGGATGCGTCCACTAGAATCGCCGGGATCATGTCAGTCGCCGCGTCCACTGCTTCCCGGCCCGCGTGGTACGGCCTGGTCCTCGCCGGACTGGGCGCCGTCGCGTTCTCGGGCAAGGCCATCATCGTCAAGCTGTCGTATCGCTACGGCGTCGATGCCGTCACCGTCATCACATACCGGATGCTGTTCGGCCTGCCGCTGTTTCTCGCGCTGTCGTGGTATGCGAGCCGCGGCCGGCCGAGACTCACGGCGCGCGACTGGCGAACATTGTTCTGGCTGGGCTTCACGGGCTATTACCTCGCGAGTTATCTCGACTTCGCCGGGCTGCAGTACATCAGCGCCAATCTCGAACGGCTCATCCTGTATCTCAATCCGACCATCGTGCTGCTGCTGGGACTGCTGCTGTTCCGGATTCCCGTGAGCCGGCGGCAGTGGGGCGCGCTCGCCGTCAGCTACCTCGGCGTACTGCTGGTGTTCGGCCACGACATTTCGCTCGGCGGCCACAATGTGCTGCTGGGAACGCTGCTGGTGTTCGGCAGCGCCGTCAGCTACGCGACCTACCTCGCGTTCAGCGGCAATGCCGTGAAGGAACTCGGCGCATTGCGCATCGTCGGTATCGCCACCAGCATCGCCTGCGTGCTGTGCATCGTGCATTTCCTGGTGCTGCGCCCCGTCTCGACGCTCGTCGTCGCACCGCAGGTGATCTGGCTCGGCGTGCTGAACGCCACGCTGTGCACGTTCGTCCCCGTGCTCATGGTCATGATCGCCGTCGAGAAAGTCGGCGCCGGTGTCGCCGCGCAGGTCGGCATGATCGGCCCGATGTCGACCATCCTCCTCAGCATGCTCATTCTCGATGAACCCTTCACCGCATGGATGGCAGCAGGTACCAGCGTCGTCTTCCTTGGTGTGTGGATGCTGGCGCGGTCGAAGAGAGTCGGAGTAACCGCATAGAACGCAAAACAGAAAAAGACACTGGCTGAAAAGGTACATTCACTCTTTTTTTTTGCGTTCTATGCGTTCTTTGCGGTTACTCCTCCCTCTTCTCCTCCCCGACTGCTCGCCAGCCACGAGCCCACGAGGATCATCGCCAGCCCGGTGAGGGTGTGGATGCCGAAGGGTTCGTGCAGCACGAGGACGCCGAGCAGCGAGGCCACGGCGGGATTCACGTAGGCGACGAGTGCTGCGCGCGCCGCGCCGGCGGCGTGAATCAGGTAGAAGAACAGCATCAGTGCGAGTGCGGTGCAGATCGTGCCGAGGATCGCTACTGAAACCAGCGACAGTGTCGAGGGCACGTGCGTCGGTGCAGTGGCGATCGCGAAGGGCAGCAGGATGAGCGAAGCGACGACGAGGCTTGCTGCGACGGCGCCGATCTCATCGATGCCGGCCAGGTGTTTCTGCACGATCAGCGGGCCGACCGCGTAGCCGCTGACCGCAACCGCCATGGCTGCGACGCCGAGCCACAGGCGCGGGTCGTGGCCGAGATCGAGTCCCAGCAGCGCAACGACGCCGGAAAAGCCGACGAACAGTCCCGCGATGCGCTTTGGCCCGAGGCGTTCGTGCACGCCGAACAACGGTGCGATCAGTACGACGCCGAGCGGCACGGTCGCCATCAGGATGCCGGCCAGCGACGAGCTCAGCCATTGCTCGCCGATCGAGATCATGGAGAACGGGAAGACGAGTTCGGCGATGGCAAAGGCGCAGATCGCGCGCTTGTGCTTGAGGACCGGCTTCAATGCGCCGCTGCGCCATGCGATCGGCACGAGAATCAGCGCCCCGAGCGTGATGCGTGTCCAGGCGATGCAGGCCGGCGAAAGATCGCGCAGGGCGAGCTTGATCAGGAAGTACGGCAGGCCCCAGATCAGGCACAGCGCAGCGAACGCGAGGTACAGACGCCAGCTCATCGGAATTCCGGATGCGGGTACAGGAAAATGCGCAAGGCTAACTCAAAGCCCGGTGCGACCGGTTCGTTGCGATCGCAATCAGACGCAGCGCCGGTGTATGCAATCGCTTTTGCGCCGCGCATCGCGAATCGTTCTGGCAGACTCGGCTCATTGGCACGAGAAGAGCAACCGATGAAACGTGCGCCGCTGACGGCCCGCATCCACTCCAGCCGGCGACTGTCGGATGGCTTCCTCAAGCTCGACCGGATCGAATTCGACACGGACATGCATGCGGGCGGCAAGCAGCTCGTGGTGCGCGAGATCGTGCATCGAGGTCATGCCGTCGGCGTGCTCGGCTACGATCCGGTGCGCGATGAAGTCGTGCTCATCAACGAGTTCCGTCCGGGCTGCCTCGTCGCCGGCGATCCGCCGTTCACCGACAACGTCGTGGCCGGCGGCATGAGCGAGGACGAATCGCCGCTCGATGCCGCCGTGCGCGAAATGCTGGAAGAGACCGGCCTCGAATTGCGCGACCCCGTGCTGGCTCATCCTGGCGCCTATGTCAGTTCCGGCGGTACGACGGAAAAGATCGCGCTGGTGGTGGGGTTCGTGGATACCAGTTGCGCCGGCGGCGTGCATGGCAATGCCGACGAATCCGAAGACATCCTGACCGTCGTGGTGCCGTGGCAGGAGTTCATCGAGCGCGTGCGCGGCGCGCAGATCACCGATTTCAAAACGCTGGTTGCCGGCTACTGGCTCGCAGAGCATCGCGAACGGCTGCGCTCGTTCGTTCGTCATTCCCGCGAAGGCGGGGATCCTTCCTGACAGAGTGAATCTTCCCGATTCCGGAGAAACCATGTGTAGTAGCCATTCACTTCCGCGGCGCCTGCTGCTGACGATGTCTGCAGTGATCAGCGTGGCGTGCGCGCTGCCGGCGCTCGGCGCCCCGAGTGCCGCAAAGAAGGCCGCCGTGCAATCGGTCGACGCGCACTCTGCCGAACTAATCGGTCTGTCGGATCAGATCTGGGCGTTCGCCGAAACGGCGTTGCGCGAACATAAATCCGCTGCAGCGCTCGCCGACTACGCGGAGCAGCAGGGGTTCAAGGTGGAGCGCGGCGTGTCGCAGATGCCCACGGCCTTCATTGCTTCGTATGGATCAGGGCATCCGATCATCGGCGTGATGGGCGAATACGATGCGTTGCCGGGCATTTCGCAGCAGGCGGTAGCGGAGAAGACGCCGCTGCACGAAGGCGCAGCAGGTCACGGCTGTGGCCACAACATGTTCGGGGCGGCAAGCCTCGGTGCGGCGCTGGCGATCAAGGAGCAGATCGCTGCCGGCAAGCTCAAGGGCACGATCCGTTTCTACGGCACGCCGGCAGAGGAAGCGATCGGCGGCAAGATCTACATGGCGCGTGACGGCGTGTTCAACGATGTCGATGTCATGCTCGCGTGGCATCCCGGCGATGAGACGCAGGCCGACACGACTTCCAGCCAGGCGATGGTCGATGTGATCGTCGAATTCCACGGCAAGGCCGCGCACGCCGCCGGCGATCCCTGGAACGGACGCAGCGCCGTCGACGGTCTCGAACTGTTCACTCACGGCGTCAACCTGATGCGCGAACACATCAAGCCCACTTCGCGCATGCACTACGCCATCGTCGCGGGCGGCGACGTACCGAACGTCGTGCCCGAATATGCCAAGGTGTGGCTGTGGCTGCGCGACTGGAAACGTACCGAAGTCGAGGACCTGCTGGCGCGCGCCCGCAAACTCGCCGAAGGCGCGGCCATCATGACCGGGACGACATCGAAGCTGACGCTGCAGAACGGCAACTGGGAAATTCTCGTCAACATGACCGGCGCGAAACTCATCGACGAGAACCTGCGCTGGCTCGGCTCGCCGTCATACACGCCGGCAGAACAGGAATTCGCCCGCAAGATCCAGCGCGCGACCAATGTTCCCGACGTCGGCATGAACACGAAGATCCATTCGCTTGACGGCCAGAAGGAAGAGGGCGGCTCGACCGACGTGGGCGACGTGAGCTGGATCGTGCCGACGCTGCATTTCACCGTCGCCACCGCGCCGGCGGATGCGCCGTGGCATGCGTGGCCGGTGGTTGCGACCGGCGGCATGTCGATCGGTCACAAGGGACTGGTGCTGGCGTCGAAGACGCTCGCGGCGACGATGGTGGATCTGTACGAAAAGCCCGCGAACGTCAAAGCGATCCGCGAGGAGTTCAAGGAAAAGAAGGGCGACGTGAAGTTCGAGGCGTATCTGATGCCGGGACCGCCGCCGGTGCCAAATGATTGAGATGAGGTCGAATCGAGCGTCCCTTCCTCCGCGCAGCGGGGGAAGGACAGGATGGGGGTGTCAAACCAGGCGGCGCAGTTTGCGTCGATGCCCCCACCCTAACCCTCCCCCGCTACGCGGAGGAGGGGATCAGACGAGAGGCGCTGCCCCTCACTTCTTGTCCTTCTTGCTGTCCGGCTTCGCATCCGGATTCGCGATCTCTTCCAGCAGCTTCTCGTGCAGGTCCGGCAGCACCGGCAGATCCTTGACGTCGGCAGCCTTGGCCAGTTCGTTGATCTTCGCGGCGGACTCGTGCAGTTCCTTGTACGTCGTGACGAGACGGCCGGTGCTGTCCGTCATCTTCGTCAGCTTGGCATCCTGCTCGGTCTTTTCCTTGCGCAGCGAGGTGAAGCTGGTTTCGATGTCGCGACGCGCATCGGCTTCTTCCTGGCGCTGCTTCTTGAGCTGGTTCATCTTCTTCAGGACGTTTTCCGGCGTGTCGGCCAGCGCAGTGTTGATGGCCTTCAGCTGCTTGTCCTTCTCGACGACGCGATCCTTGAGCGTCTGGATTTCCTTCGCCGACGACGTACGCGCGGCAGCGGCCTGCTGCGTGGCGTTCTCGAGCCTGGTGGTCAGATCGGTGACCGTGGTTTCGGCGGTGGTCTGCGCCTTCTGGGCGGCGGCGAGTTTCTGTTCCATCGCGAGGATGGAGGACTTCGCCTGTTCGCGTGCCGTGACGACGCTGGCGTCGGCTTCGGCGACCTTCTTCAGAGCGGCATCAAGCGCGGTCTTCAGCTCTTCCTGACTGCAATTCGGGTCGAGTTTCAAAGCCTCTGCGGCGGTCCGCATCAACATCTGCTTGCTGATCGCAAGTTCTTTCCACACTTTGAGCTGAAGTTCCAATTGCGCTTGTTCCACCATGTGTCCTGCTGTTACGAAGGGAAGGAAAATTCGGGGCGCGAATTGTAGTCCAGAACCGGCCGTTTCGCGGCAGCGAGTGCGAAAAATCCGCGATCCCGTCCAATGCCCGCTGCGGATCCGGCCGTCATGTTTCAGCGGCAGACGCGGGCGCAACTACTTGTTCCAGCTGGCTTTCGTCACCCTGATTGTGGCTTGGGCATGTTGGCCCCACCGTCCCGCAGGCATTCCCCGTATTCGGGCTCAGATCGATACCGACCGGGCGCGAGGCGCGGATCTCTCTTCCTGTGGGGCCGGCTTCAGCCGGCTCTTCCTGTAGGTCAGGCTTTAGCCTGACTCCTCAAGAAGGCCGGCTGAAGCCGGCCCCACAGGAAGAATCAGGCCGAAGCCGGTACACGCAAATCAGTCCGCGATTCGTGTCGACACGCGCTCGCCTTCGCGCGGCTGCGGATCCGCGACGAACCCGAGTGCGGACGGCAGGTGCGACCGGTCCAGTCGCGTGAGCGCGAGCAGCGTGCCGCCGAGCGCGAGCTGCAATGACGTTTCCTGGCCCGATGGCAGCGCCAAGGCAGTCGTCAGCGAATCCTCGTCCACCGGCTGGCCGGCGGCGCTGATTTCGTTCAAGGCCCAGTCGAGGTCGGTGTCGATCAGCAGTCCCGGACCGTGTTCGGTCTGGAACACCAGCGAGCCTTCTTCGTCCAGGTAGGCGCGGGATGGATGTTCCACCGTGAGCCCGGTGTGCGTGAGCAGCCGGTCGCCATCGACGTGCAGCACGAACGGCGCGTATTCCAGCGTCAGGTAGCCGCGCTGCGGTCCGTTCTGGAAAAACCAGCGACCATGCTCGTCGGCTGCGTAGTTGCGGTTGATGGTCTCGATGATCTGCGGCCGGCTGATGATCTCGCCGCGGATCAGCCAGTGACCGCGCCGGTCGAGACTCAGCCAGCCGAACAGCGCCGGCACGTTCGGCCAGCGTTGCATCGCCCGCAGTGCCCAGTCTTCCAAGTCAGGTCCTCATCGTCTGCTCCCTCCGCCGCGAAGCGGGGAGGGGCGATCAGCGCGTTGCCGCAGTGTCATCGCACAGCCGGCATTCGAGCCGCATCGACGCCAGCGCCTCGCACCGCCCCTGTTCGGTCGTCACCCAGGCGCGCACGAACCAGGGCGGATTGTGCCTGACATGCTGGCTGTGGCCGCATTCGAGGTCGGCGATCCAGTGGCCCTCTTCGTCCTGGCGGAAGCCGGTGATGCAACGCTGCATGCGCG
>NZ_DAINNK010000106.1:0-13199 GCF_036735925.1 Povalibacter sp. | reverse complement strand
TTTCGGTCGTGAACCTGTCTCTTGAGTCTTCGCAGCAGGTCCAGCGACCGTTTCGATTGGGCTCACTGGCGTGCCCACCGGAATCACCCAGTCTTTCTTCTGCTCGATCCAGCGTTGGTAGCGATCGAAGCTCCACATGCCGTCTTCGCCGCCCGCCTGCAGCACATTGGCAATCTGGCTGAATTGACCACCACGGATCGTGCCCTTTGCCGCCGAGCTGCCCGTCAATAGTTCACAACGAGGCACTCGTATCTGATAGCTGCTGAGATATTCGAGTCGCTGGCTGACGACACCAACAAGACAATCCGCAATCTGTGCGCGGATGCTGCTCTGGATCTCCGCTGCAAACGACATGCAGATGCGACTCAGCGCTTCAGCGCAGGTTGCCGAGTGCATGGTGGCCAGGACCAGATGACCGGTTTCGGCGGCGTTCAAGGTGAGTCGCATGACATCGGGAGTACGCATCTCGCCGATGACCAGCACATCGGGATTCTCGCGCAGGGCATCGACGATCGCCTGCTCGTAGCTCGGGGAATGCGTCGGAATTTCACGCTGGCGGATGAAGGAACGACGGTTGGAATGGAGATACTCCAACGGGCTTTCGAGGGTGATGATGTTCCGGGCTCGGGACGCGTTTATCTCCTCGATCATGGCCGCCAGCGTCGTGGACTTTCCGCATCCGGTTGGACCGGAAATGATCACCAGGCCCGTCTGCGCCTCGATGAGCTTTCGCATGTCGGGGTGCAGATTGCACCCTTTCAGGTTATTCACGAAGGAGGTAAGCAGTCGCACCGCCATGGCCACGCCGCGGACGGTTTGATAAACGTTGACCCGACATCGTGTTCCCGCGACGCTCATCGACAGATCGGCAGACCCGCGGGCAAGGAACTGGTCCCAGTGCTCGCTACCCAGCAACTGTTGCCCCATCTCGGCAATCCGTGTTGCAGAAAGATTTTCACTGATCGCCAGCAGATCTCCGCGGACGCGCACCACTACGGGCGTGTCCGCTTGCAGATGGACGTCGCTGGCGCCCAATCCGCGACCTTTCAATATCCATTCGGTCAGTATCATTGCCTCTCCTGCTGATACCGCGAGTTCGAGTACGAGCGGCAGAGACTCGCCGCGGTCTGCTGCACGATCAATAGCCTTCTACGAGCGAAGGCAACTTCCGGGTAGTTGCGCCTTTCAGCTTGCGTGCTGCTGGATCCAGCTGAATTCCGATCCAGTATCCATCCTGCGAGTGGTCATTGATGACCTTGACTGCCTGGCCCTTGTCGCGCAATTGATCCAGCACCGATTTCGGGAATTCTCCTTCGCGGAAGGTTTCCTTCTCATATTCAGGTTTCGGCGGGGCGTTTGCCACCATTCCCAGGTAGGGACCCAGTGTATTGGGTTGCTCGACTGCGCTCTTGGGGTCCATTCCAAAATCCAGAACGTTGATGAGGTTCTCTACGGTAGCCATCTGCAACGCGGAGCCGATGGCAGCGGAGGCAAGTATCGGCTTCCCGTCCTTGAGAACGATCAAAGGATTCGTTGTGTTGGGCAAGCGAGCGCCGCCACCGATGGCCGCAATCGTCTGTTGCTGGAATGCGGCTGAATCTGGAATGGAGACGCCGTCGACAAAGATACCCGTTGTTCCCCAAAGTACTCCGTTCAAGGTGTGCAGAATGCAGGCGACATTGCCCTGCGCATCAACCGCCAAAACGCCGGCGGAGTGGGCTGACGCGGGTCCCCGAGTGAGTTCCGCGTCTTTCAAGTTCTGTCGAATGTGATCCACCACGAGTCTGGCGGTCTTCTCCGTCGTCAGAGCCTCGATGCTGGTATCAATGCCTGGAAGAAAAACGCCACGCTGTTCCGATGTCATCAGCGAAAGAGATTTCTCGATCCTGAATATTTGAGTGAGGTAGTAGAGTGTCTCGGCCGAGCTGGTGTAGTGCCCCAGTTCTTTCATGCCGACGGCCTCGACCGCCTTCAGGCTTCCGAGCGTGACGAGGCTCCCAAGGCTCCCCTGCCCGAGCGAGATGACCTCGTAATCGCCATAGGAGATACGACGCGGTTCCGTCCACGACACTTCATAGGATGCCAGGTCCTCGAGTGTCATCTTTCCGCCTTCGCGCTGAATCGCGGCGGCGAGGCGGTGAGCCCAGGCGCCTCTATACATATATGCAGCGCTCTGATTCGCTACGTTCTTCAAGGTCTCTGCAAGTTCTGGTTGCCGGAACAGTTCTCCCGCTTTGTACAAGTCGCCGTTCTCTTTGGTGAAGATCCGCCTGGTCTCCGGCAATCGGGTGACGAAGGTCGAAGATTGCCGCAGCCACTCTTCGACTGTGGGGCTGAATGGGACACCGTGGTCCGCGATCCAGATGGCCGGGCCAAACAGCTCGGCAAAGGGTCGTTTCCCGAACCGGTCATGCATTGCTTGAACGCCGGCCATGAAACCCGGGACAAGCGCAGTGCGGCCGCTGTGCTGGCCCCACGTCGGGATCGAAAGTGGATCCTTTTCGCTTCTGACCGTATCGTAGCCCGCGTTCAGCGAGTAGGTCTTGCCCGAGGCGGCGTCGTAGTAGACGGCCGTGAGGATCCCGCATAACTGATTGCCGCGCCGGTGCTGAGCGCAATCTGCGCCAGAGATGTGGTGAGGGCAGCGTCTGCGGCGCTGCCGCCCTGCTGGAGGACCTTGAGTCCAGCATGAACTGCGAGTGGGTTGGTCGTGCCTGCAATCATGGCCTTCGAGCCTTCGGCGGCTCGTTGCGGTTGAAGTCGCTCTTTCGACTGCGGATCGATTCCGTACTCGAGTTGCAGGTATCGATCCAATTCTTCCTTCGGCCACCGATCTAGAGAATGGCCGGCGCCGGATTCTTGTTCTGATATCAATGTCTGGGAATTGACCGGGAAGGCAAGCGCGAAATGGGCCGCGACAAGTAGAGCGAGACGAGACCCACGCGGCAGGTTGTGCATCACCAATCCGTCGACGAATATGGAGCTGACAGCTTATCAGAGCGCAGAATAGGCCGAACGGGTCGCCACTCCTCCGAACCACGACTCGATACAGGAGCAAGCAATGAAACATCACCTCGTCACGTTGGTCTTCCTTCTCGCCGCCGTTCTCTGCGCCATCGCCGGATCGACATCCGGTCTGCTGGTATTCGCGGCAGCCGGGCTCGTTCTTGAGTCCGTGTTCTGGTTCCGCCTGCTTCGACGGCGTGCAGCGCCTCGCGATGGCAGAACGGCGCAATGAGATGCCTGCCTTGCCGCGGGTGACATCGGCGCGCCCGTCTTCCGCGCATCACGGTCGCGGAGTAGTCTCCCGCCATGCCTCTGTTGCGACATCGCCCCGCGCCGCCGCTCGATGCGCTGATCGACTGCTTCTGGTACAGCCGCGGTCATGCGCCGTTGCGTCAGCGGGAACGCGCGCTGCCTTCG
The DNA here is from genome assembly GCF_036735925.1 of Povalibacter sp. Classification (NCBI taxonomy): domain Bacteria; kingdom Pseudomonadati; phylum Pseudomonadota; class Gammaproteobacteria; order Steroidobacterales; family Steroidobacteraceae; genus Povalibacter; species Povalibacter sp. The sequence goes on along the minus strand of NZ_DAINNK010000106.1, from coordinate 9,776 downwards.
GGTCGAGCCGATCTCGTTTTCAATCTGCATGAGGACTGCATCCGCACGTTCATGAGCGCGACGGATCGCGTGGGGCTGGTCACGCACGGTGCCGTGGTTCATGGGCCGCAGTCGCGCTATTTCGTGCTCGATGCCCGCAAGGATATTCATGTCGTGGGCGTCCATTTCCTGCCGGGTGGCGGCGGCATCCTCGGTGTGCCCATGGATGCGCTGCGCGATCGGCACGTGCCGCTCGAAGATCTGTGGGGAGAACACGCGAATCGCCTGCGTGATCGGCTCGTCGAAGCGCGTGATGCGCATGCGATGTTCGCCATTCTCGACTCCGAATTCCGCCGGCGGGTGGAACGGCGAACGCTGGTCCATCCTGCCATCAGCTTCGCGCTGCGACGTTTCGGCGCCGACGTCGCGCCTCTGCGCGTGGATCCAGTGCGGCGCGACACCGGTTACAGCGAACGTCGTTTTGCCACGCTGTTCAGCGGCGCAGTCGGACTGACGCCGAAACGCTATGTGCGTGTGCAGCGGCTGACGCGTGTCGTGCAGAACCTGGCGAGCGGCCAACGCGACCTGGCCGGCATCGCCGCAGACGCGGGTTACTACGATCAGGCTCATCTGACTCACGATTTCCGCGAGCTGGCCGGAACGTCGCCGGGAAGTTATGCGCCCATGCCCGGCCGCAGCGCGCTGCATGAGGCGATCGATTCGGGCGAGCTGCAGTCGGATCGCTGACGCCGCAGCGATTGCGCATTTCTACAATACGCGGGCGGTCTGCCGCGCCATGCTCGCCCCACCAAGACAGCCGAGGAACGACCATGCCCGAGTACACCGTCCACGAGGTCTATTCCTATCTACGCCTCCGGCACGCGTCGGAAGCGATCGAGTTCTACAAAACCGCCTTTGGTGCAACGGAGCTGTTCCGGCTGGTCGAGCCGGGCGGCCGCATCGGCCATGCCGAGATCAGGATCGGCAACACCACGCTGATGCTGTCGGACGAGTATCCGGAACTGGGCATCGTCGGGCCGCAGTCGCTGAACGGCACGAGCTTCGCCATTCACCTGCATGTCGATGACGCGGACGCATGGATCGCGCGCGCAGTGGCGGCGGGCGCCGTCGCGACGCGACCGGCGGCCGATGCCTTCTACGGCGAGCGTTCCGGCGTGGTGCGCGACCCGTTCGGACACGAGTGGTTGATCGGTCATCAGATCGAAGAGGTGTCCTGGGAAGAGATGCAGCGGCGCTACACGGCGCTCATGAATGGCTGACGGATGTTCCTGGGATCGGGCGTTCCTTTCTCCCGAGTAGCGGGGACAGGATGGTTCTTTTGTAGGTCAGGCTTCAGCCTGACTCCGAAAAGAGGCCGGCTGAAGCCGGCCCCACAGTCGGAGGATCGGAAACAGACTCCACGGCGCGCTACCACTGCGCGACCAGTTCCCGGAACGGCGCATTGAGTTCGATGCCGTGCTCGTCATGGTTCTCCGCCACGCGCCCATCGACCGTCACGCGCACGGGTTTGCGACGCGTCGGCCACACCACGGCGAGCTGCGTCTCCGCTCTCAAGCCGGAATCGAGCGTCACGCGCAGTGTGTTGTCCCGCTGCTGCGCCGTCATCGTGAGCGATCCATACGTGATCGGCAGCGCGCCGATGCGGATGCCCTCGCCTGCCAGCCATTGCGGCGGCACGCCGGGCAGCAGGCGCAGCCGCTTGTCGTCCTCCTGCATGAGCATGCCGAAGATCATGCGCACGTACTCGGCGCCGATCCAGGTGTGCGGCATGTCGCCCATGTAGCGATCGCGTCGTTCCAGCGAATGCACGACTTCGGCAAACACATGCCATCCCGCCGGCCGGCGATGACGCATGAAGTTGGCCAGCAGTTCGTTCGCCACCTGCGGCTGATCGAGGTGAACATAGGTGAGCACATTGCGCAGTTCGTAAGGCGTGTAGGCGTACAGCGCACCGGGCTCGTCGCGACGGCGCACATCCTGCAGATACCGGTCGAACGTCGTCCGCAGCGGACCTTGCGGCATCAGCTCCATCTGATTCGCGGGATCGATGCCGATCGATACGCTGGTCGGATCCCAGTCGCCCAGATCGGCGGAAGCCGGCATGTAGTCGATGCCTTTCCACTCGATCGTCGCCTCGATCGAGCGTCGCACCGATGCGCGCAGCTCCTCGTACTGCTCGCGCGACCACGCCGCGAGTTCCGCGTTTCCCCAGCTCTCAGCGAGCCAGATGGCATCGTGCCAGCCCTTCAGTCCCCAGTAGTCGTCCCAGTAGCTGTGCGTCGGCACCGAGTACCCTTCGTGACTGATGGAGGGCGCGAGAATGCCGTGAAAGCGTTGCGGCGATGGACGATCGGCAAGGTAGCCCGGCGCCAGCGTGCGATCGCGCAGTTCCTTCAGATACGTCAGTGCCAGCTTCACCTGCGGTTCGTACTCGCGAACGCTGGCCGGGCCGCCGTCGACGCGTGCGATCTCTGCGACCAGCCACACGAACTGTCCCTGGCTGTCGTGTTCCAGATCCGAGCCGAAGCCGCGATTGACCGAGCCGTCCTCATTGAGGATCGGCGATACCAGTCCATTGGGATGCACGGCGTGGTTGCTGTACCAGCGCAGATAGTCGCGCGCCGCCTTCACCATGCCCATGCGCGCGAGGATCGATGCCGTCGCCGAGCCATCGCGCAGGAATGAGCGATTGTAGTTGCGCGGCCCCGGCTGCAGCGCCGGGCCAGTCTGGTTGAGCAGCATGTACGCCGTCTGCGCACGCATCATGTCGACGAGCGTGCGATCGGGCAGCGACAGCCGGATGCGGCCGACGCTCTCCTGCCACTGACCCGCGACCTGCGATGCGATCGTGTCGAATGCCCGGCCGGCGTCGTCGGCATGTCCGGCAAGCAGCGCCGCACGATCGAGTTCCGGCGCCGGCGGCAATGACTCTGCGGTGAAGTCGATGTGATCGTTGCCCAGCGGAAAGGCCAGCACGATGTCCTTCGTTTCGCGCGGCTGCAGATCGACGCGATAGCCCAGCACGGCGGCGGCGAGTCCATTGCCATCGGTCGCACTGAGCGAAGCCGGCAGCCGGCCGGAGACCACGGCATCGGTGAGATCGGTTTCGCCGTGATCGCCGAACGCCGCGGCCGCACGCGCATCGACGGCGGACAGCGAGTGAACGAAGGTGCGCCCATTGATCCGGACTGACGAAGCCTGCGACGTGCCATCGATCCGGATACTGCGGATCGGTGCGATGCCGCCGTGCTGCCAGGGCGGATTCACCTGCAACGGCCGCACGATCAGCGCCAGCTGGCCCTTCACCGGTTCGCCGCCGACATTGCGCAGTCGATATCGCGTGAGTGTCACGGGCGCGCCATGCTGCGCCATCGCGACCGCCTCCGTGTGCAACTGCAACCCCGCCTGCGGCGACCACTCGACCGATGGAATCGGCATCCAGCCGTCGCGCAGTGTCTGGGTACGCTGTGCCGTGGTCGCTGCGCTCGCCGTTCCGGAATCCGCGCGCCAGATCGGCTGCACGAGCGGCGCACCCTTGAACGCCTCGAGATTGCCGTACTCGTCGAAGACGGATTTCTGTCGTCCCGCCGCAATGCCGACGACGGTCCAGTACACCTGCTGACGGTGCAGCGTGTCCGGATACAGCTCGCGATTGGCGCGCGACGCCTTGATCTCGTAGCGCTGCAGCGGCGTCATTGCCTGCGACGGACTCAGCAACCGCAGGCGCCGGATGCTCGCAGCGGGCGCCGAAGTGAGTCGCAGCCCGCTCACGGTCTCTGCGGTCGACGCACCGAGATAGGAAGTGTCGCCGACCGAACCGGGGTCGGCGGCCAGCAGATGCCAGGCGCCGTTTTCCGCGCGGGCTTCGAGCTTCGCATCGCTGCGCGCACCTTCCCACCAGACCTGCAGTCCTGCGACGTCGAGCGGTCGCGGCAAACGCATCTCCAGCACGCCGTTCGCCGGCAACCGGTGTGTGCCAGTGCCGGTCCAGAGCGATTCGGCGCTGCGTTGACCTGATGGCATCGCGAACTGCGGCGCATCGACGGCTGCAACCGGCTCGAACTCCAGCACGGATACGCCCCAGTCCGCCGTCTTCGGCTGGCTCGCGAGCCTCAGGTAGCGCGCCCGCACCGTCGGAAAGAACACGTACTCCACATTACCGGCACCGTCGTCGATATCGGCGACGGTCTGCCATCGCTGCGCGTCCGTCGACGCCTGGATCAGGTACGTCTCGGTGAAACCGCTGTCCCAGCGAATGACGACGCCTCCGATGTCCGCTTCCTTCCCCAGATCGAGCTGGAACCAGTGACCTGGAGAGAACGGTCCGCCCCACCGCGTCTTCTGATCAGCGTCTATTGCATACGCCGGTGCCAGCGCCGGATTGTCGACGACCGATGCGCTGGCGTGCCATTGCGCCCGCGGCGGCAATGCCTGTGCTGCGACGCCGTTTCCAGGCATGAGACTTGCGATGAACGCGAGCGCCGCAGCCCACGAAACACGTCGACGCATGAGATCTTCCTGCTGTCGGTAATTTACCTGTCGCACATCGAAGACTCTGGATACGATGGATGACTTGATTCTGGCGTTGTCTCGTCAACTCCGTGCTACGTGTGGCTTCTACGCAATGACGTTCGATACTCGCCGGCGTAGCTATTGTTCCGTGACTGCGGAACTTATGCGAAGGGAGCGAGTTTGAGGGCGATCGGATGCATGAGGGGGTTTCATGTCTCGGAATGCCAGTTCAGATGCGGCCGGAGCGTTGCACCGGCGGCCAGTGACGGACTGCGAGCAACATCACCGGAGAATGCGGCAGCGCAGCCTGCTCGCCGGCGCAGTGGCGAGTTGTCTGATGCTGGCAGCGCCAGCAACGTTCAGTCAGTCGGTGAACTCGAATCTGCGCGGACAAGTCACCGGCGAGGCTGGACCGGCGGCGGACACGGAAGTCGTCGCTACCAATCAGGCAACGGGTGCGGTGCGCAGGACGCGGACCTCGACCGATGGCTCGTATGTCCTGATCGGATTGCCACCGGGAACATATACAGTCGAAGCCGGCGACCTCACCAGTACCGTGACGCTATCGGTCGCGGCCAACGCCACTCTGAACCTCCAGCCCCGCCCCGAATCCATTGAACAGGTCGTGGTTACCGGCGTACGGCCCGCAGCACTGGACGTGCGGACATCGGAAGTGGGCGGCACCATTTCGCTGCGCGAGATCGAGCAGCTGCCGCAGTCCACACGCAACTTCCTGGAGTTCGCAGACACCGTCCCCGGCATGGCGTTCACCACCGATGCACAGGGCTTCACCAGTCTGCGCAGCGGTGCCACCAGCAAGAACAACGGCAATCTGTACATCGACGGCATCGGTCAGAAGAGCTATGTCGAGGCGGGCGGCATCGCCGGCCAGAACCAGTCGCGCGGCAATCCCTTCCCGCAACTTGCGATCGACCAGTACAAGGTCATCACGTCCAACTACAAGGCTGAGTACGGGCAAGTGGCCGGTGCAGCCGTCACTGCGGTGACTCGCTCCGGCACCAACGAGTTCGAAGCCGAGGCTTACTTCCGGTACACGGACGAAAGCATGCGCGCCAAACGGCCGGCGGAAAAGGCGCCGGGCGAGGAGAAAGTGGACTCGCAGACCGAGGAGTACGGCTTCGCGGTGGGTGGGCCGATCATCCGCGATCGACTGCATTATTTCCTGGCCTACGAATACAAGGACCTCATCACGCCGCGCGTCGTGTACCCGAACACCAATGCCTCGGATTCCGCGCAGTTCCTGCCTGCCGACGTGCAGAGTCTGTTCGGCCCGCAGAACACGCCATTCGAGGAGGATCTGGCATTCGGCAAGCTGAGCTGGAGTATCACGGAGGACGACCTGCTGGATCTGAGCTTCCAGTACCGCGACGAAGTACAGGTAGATTCCGTCGGCGAACAGCGGTCCGCACCGCATGGACGCGACGTTCTCAACAAGGACGAGCGACTGACTCTGCGCTGGCAACACAGTGCGGTCAGATGGGTGAACGAGTTGCTGTTCACCACCGAGAAGACGGAGAACAATCCGTATCCGCGCAATCTCGGCAACGGCGTCATGTACGCTGCCTTCAATCGCCTGCCGAGCGGCGTCGTGCAGGACGAATGGAATATCGTCGAGGCCGGCCCCGCCGGCGGCGGCGACGCCAAGATCAGGAAACAGGAGGGCTGGTCGGTCGCCAACAATCTGACACTCCCCGGCATCAACTGGCTCGGGGAGCACACCGTAAAGGTGGGCGTGAGCTACAAGGACATCGACCTGACGTCGCAGGACGCCGGGTCGATCAATCCTCAGTTCCGCTACGAAGTCACACCGGCCGGTGTGGCGGCAACGCCGTATCGCGTGGATTTCAATGCGCCGTTCAATGTGCCCGGACAGCGCGCCACCGTGGACACCGACGGCAAGCAGTACGGTTTCTACATCCAGGACGACTGGGCAGTGAACGACAAGCTGATCCTCAACATCGGCGTACGCTGGGACTACGAGGAGAATCCGGCGTATACCGACTTCGTGACATCGCAGGCGTTCGTCGACGCACTCTATGCCGACGATCCCGATATCCCCGGCGTGCAACCCTGGGCGGACCGGCTGCAGGCAAGCGGCGTCAATGCCGCAGACTTCGTGAGCACCGGCAGCAATCGCGACGACTACAAGGATGCGTGGGCGCCGCGCTTCGGCTTCTCATATGACCTCAATGCCGATGAGCGACACGTCATTCATGGCGGCGCCGGTCGCTCTTACGACCGTAACCTCTTCAGTCTGCTGTCATTGGAAGTGAGCAAGGCGGCTCTGTCGCCTGTGGCCGTCTACTTCCAGGATCCTGCCACCGGCCAGTGCTACCGCGACGACGGTCGCGCGTGTCTCGTGTGGGACCAGGCCTATTTCGATCAGGGTATGGACGCCCTGTCGCAACTCCCGATCACGACCGGTAGTGCTGAACTGTTCATGCTCAACAACGATCTCAAGACGCCCTACAGCGATCAGTTCAGTCTCGGTGTCTCCAACCAGATCGGCGAATGGCGCACCGATGTGACCGTGCAACGGCTGCTGAGCTACGACGGCTTCATCTTCTCGCTCATCAATCGCTATCCGGACGGCTCCTTCTTCCAGAACGGAAGCCAGCCGTGGGGCGAGCCGGTGCCCGGGTATGCAAACACCATCCTGGGCTACAACGGCATCGAGTCGCGCAATACGCAGGTGCTGCTGTCGGCGGAGAAGCCTTACAGCAGCGATTCCGGATGGAGCCTGAATCTGGCTTACACCTACACCGACGCGAAGCACAACCGCAAGATCGATGACAGCTTCGCGTTCGACAAACCGACCATCGATGAGTATCCCTTCATCATGGTCGACACGATACCGGAGCACCGCTTCGTAGCTGCCGGATCCATCGATGGCCCGTGGGGTCTGGTGTTCGGCGCGAAGATCGTGCTTGAGACGCCGCGACCGCAGAACGAGGTCCGTGACTACGGTGCGCGACCGCCCGACGGCTCCTTCTCCCAACCGTTCGCCATCGAGCCGCCCGGAACCGGCAGCTTCCTGGTCGGTGGCGACATCTGGGGCTATCGCACCGTCGATTTCCAGGTCACCAAGGAGTTCAAGGTCGGAGACTTCTCGTTCTCGGCACGCATGAACCTGCTCAATGCGTTCGACTACGAGAACTATTCGACCTTCAACATTCTCAGCGTGGGTTCCGACGGCGTGCTCGATCCGGACCTCGAAGTGAACAAGTACGGCGACAGCTTCTATGTGCCGCGCACGCTGAGTCTCGAGGTGAGTTTCAACTTCTGAAAAGCGGAAGCCGGCGCCAGAGAAGATTGCTTCTCAGGTGCCCTCTCCCAGTGACCGGTACGTCACTTGCGATACTTCTCATCCACCTCCGCTTCAGCGGCCAGCCAGTCATCGAGTTCATGTCCCGGCGCAAACTGCCGGCTGGCGGCGCGCCAGTACGCATTCATGGCAATCCGCTCCTCGCGTGTCGTCACCGGCCGCAGTTCACCCAGCAGGCGCAGTTCGGGAGTGGACTCGGCTGGGTCATCGGGCGTCGCAGAAGCGGGATTCACTGCCGCTTTCGTCTTTTCTGAATCACGGATACGTGCGGGCATGGGGACATCTCCTGGGCGATGGGCAGGCATCGAATAGAAGCCTCGCTGCAGAACAAAGTTCCCGCGATCAGCGCTTCGCCTTGATGACGCTGATATCGCCATCCGGTTCGAGCCACGCGCGCCTGACCTGCCCGGGATCATCCACGCCCTGTTCATGCAGTTTCGTCATGAGATCTTCCGGCGTAATCAGCTGGCGCCGCATGTTCTTCTCGATCATGCGTCCGTCGCTGACGAGCAGCAGTCGCTGCGCCTGCAGGAATCGCCGCATTCGCGCGAAGCGCCAGCCCGCCCAGTCGAGCAGGAAGTTCCAGCCCAGGATGGTCGAGATCAGGATGAGTCCTTCGGTGACGGAACGATACTCCGCCGCCATCGCGTTCTGCGCCGCGTCGGCGATGATCACCAGCAGGAGGATGTCGGACACCGCCATCGATCCGACATCGCGGCGCATGATGAAACGGAACACGAGGAACAGGAACCAATAGATCAGCGTGCCGCGAACGACGAGTTCGAGCGGCGCCATGTGCACCGCAAAGATTTCATGCCATGACACGTTCACGGGAGCGGGCCGTTAGTAGCCGCCGATGATCGGCAGGATTTCGCCGGTGATGTAGCTCGAGCACTGCGGCGAGGCGAGAAACACATACGCGGGGGCGATCTCCTCCGGCTGAGCCGGACGTCCCATCGGCGTTTTCGCGCCGAACTCGCTGACATCCTCCGCCTCCTTGTCCGCGGGGTTGAGCGGTGTCCATACCGGCCCCGGCGCCACCGTGTTCACGCGGATCCCGCGATCGATCAGATGGCCCGCCAGCGAGCGCGTGAATGCATGGATGCCGCCCTTGGTGAGCGAATAGTCGAGCAGATGCCTGCTGCCGTGGATGCCGGTGACGGAGCCGGTGTTGATGATCGCGCTGCCCTTGCGCAGATGCGGAATCGCGGCCCGGCAGAGATAGAACATGCCGTACAGATTCGTCTGCAGCGTCGTGTCGAAATGCTTGTCGGTGAGATCTTCGATCTCGTTGGTGTGCAGCTGGAAGGCTGCATTGTTCACCAGCACGTCCAGCCGCCCCAGCTCCTGCACCGTACGTTTGACTGCAGCTTCGCAGAAGCGTCGTTTCGCGACGTCGCCGCTGATCGCAATGCAGCGCCGTCCTTCGCTTTCGACAGCCTTCTTGGTGACTTCCGCATCCGCATGTTCGCTGAGATAGACGATGGCGACATCGGCGCCTTCCCGCGCGAACAGCACGGCGACTGCCCGCCCGATGCCGGAGTCGCCGCCGGTAATGAGCGCCACGCGATCATGGAGCTTTCCCGATCCACGATAGAACGGCGCGTCGTACATCGGCCGTGGATCGATGGCGGCTTCCTGCCCGGGTTTCGCCAGATGCTGTGCGGGCATGGGGGGCTCGGGATAGAGGCGTGCGCCCGCCTGCATGGCACGAGGTGTGGATGCTGCCGCATGCCGATCGGCGCGTGCAATCTGTCGCTGGATGGCGCGATGCTTGCGGGCCGTGCTTCTTGCCGATCGTTTGCCGGAGCGTGCGGCCATGATTTCTCCCATCGACGTGCGTGCTGGGCTAACCGCACGTGCGAAGGGAAAGTTCCGCGCTCGTTTCCTGCTGTGGGGCCGGCTTGAGCCGGCCTGG
>NZ_DAINNK010000105.1:0-13388 GCF_036735925.1 Povalibacter sp. | reverse complement strand
TCAACGACGCCCAGCGCCAGGCGACCAAGGACGCCGGCAAGATCGCGGGCCTCGAAGTCCTCCGCATCATCAACGAGCCCACCGCTGCGGCTCTCGCCTACGGTCTCGACAAGAAGAAGGAAGCCAAGACGATCGCGGTCTACGACCTCGGCGGCGGCACGTTCGACGTGTCGATCCTCGAGATCGGCGATGGCGTGTTCGAGGTGAAGTCGACGAACGGCGACACCTTCCTCGGTGGTGAGGACTTCGACATCCGTCTCGTTGAATATCTCGCGGCGGAGTTCAAGAAAGAGAACCAGATCGATCTGAAGAACGACAAGCTCGCGCTGCAGCGCCTGAAAGAGGCTGCTGAGAAGGCGAAGATCGAGCTGTCGAGCGCCCAGCAGACCGAGATCAACCTGCCGTACATCACCGCGGATGCGTCCGGTCCCAAGCACCTGAACATCAAGCTCACGCGCGCCAAGCTGGAATCGCTGGTCGAAGCGCTGGTCCAGCGCACGATCGAGCCGTGCCGCATCGCCGTGAAGGACGCGGGTCTGTCGCTCAAGGACATCTCCGAAGTCATCCTCGTCGGCGGCCAGACGCGCATGCCGCTGGTGCAGAAGGCCGTGAAGGACTTCTTCGGCCAGGAGCCGCGCAAGGACGTGAACCCGGATGAGGCCGTGGCCGTCGGCGCCGCGATCCAGGGCGGCGTGCTGTCCGGCGAAGTGAAGGACGTGCTGCTGCTCGACGTCACGCCGCTGTCGCTGGGTATCGAAACCCTCGGCGGCGTCATGACCAAGCTGATCGAGAAGAACACCACGATTCCGACCAAGGCGAATCAGACCTTCTCGACCGCCGACGACAACCAGGGCGCCGTGACCATTCACGTGCTGCAGGGCGAGCGTCAGCGCGCGGGCGACAACAAGTCGCTGGGCCAGTTCAATCTCGAAGGCATTCCGCCGGCGCCGCGCGGCATGCCGCAGATCGAAGTCACGTTCGACATCGACGCCAACGGCATCCTGAACGTGTCGGCGAAGGACAAGGCCACGGGCAAGGAACAGAAGATCGTCATCAAGGCCTCGAGCGGCCTGTCGGAAGATGACATCAAGCGCATGGTCTCGGATGCCGAGTCGCATGCAGAAGAGGACAAGCGCTTCCGCGAGCTGGTCGAGTCGCGCAACAAGGCCGATGCGCTGATCCATCAGAGCGAGAAGGCGCTGAAGGATCTGGGCGACAAGGTCCAGGGGGCGGATCGCGCCAGGATCGAGTCGGCCGTGTCGGATCTGAAGAAGGCCATCGCCGGCGACGACAAGGACATCATCGACAAGAAGGCGGCGGCGCTCGCCGAGGCTTCCGGCGCGCTGGCGCAGCAGGCCTACGCCCAGTCCGAAGCGGGTGCCCAGCCTGAAGGCGGCGCGGGTCCGAGCGGCGCCAAGCAGGACGACGTGCTCGACGCCGAGTTCGAAGAGGTCAAGGACAAGAAGACCGGGAACTGAGTGGATTCGGGCAAAGTGCGCCCGAATCGATGGGAATGCCGCGATGAGCGCGGCATCATAGGCAGCACAGTGGCCGCCGCGGGACTCGTTCTCGCGGCGGCCAGCTTGTGTCAGCGGCGCGGGTTTCACCGCGACCGAACGATTACGAAGACTGGCAGCCGATAGCTACGACATGTCCAAGCGCGATTACTACGTGGTGCTGGAAGTCTCCCGCACAGCCACCGAAGCCGAACTGAAGAAGTCGTATCGGCGTCTGGCCATGAAATATCACCCGGACCGCAATCCGGACGATCACGAGGCCGAAGAGAAATTCAAGGAGGCCAAGGAGGCCTACGAAGTGCTGACGGATGAGCAGAAGCGCGCCATCTACGATCAGCACGGTCATGAAGGATTGGCGGCACGCGGCGGCGGTGGCGGGTTCGGCGGCGGCGATGCCTTCAGCGATATTTTCGGCGATGTGTTCGGCGACATCTTCGGCGGCGGCGGCCGGCGCGGCGGGCGCCAGCAGGTGTTCCGCGGCGCCGATCTGCGCTACGACCTCGAACTCGATCTCGAACAGGCCGTCTTCGGCCACGAAGCCAGTGTGGAATTCACGACGCTGGGCGAATGCGAGCCCTGCAAGGGCAGCGGCGCCGCGCCCGGCTCCAAGACGACGAATTGCGAAACCTGTCATGGCGCCGGCCAGGTGCGGATACAGCAGGGCTTCTTCGCCGTGCAGCAGACGTGTCCGCGCTGCAAAGGCCGCGGCCAGGTCATCAGCCAGCCGTGCGACAGCTGTCTCGGCCAGGGTCGCATCCGTCGCAAGAAGACGCTGACGGTCAAGGTCCCCGCGGGCGTCGACAACGGTGATCGCATCCGGCTGACGGGCGAGGGCGAAGCAGGGCGCAATGGCGGCCCCGCAGGCGATCTCTATGTCGAGATCCGGGTGCGCGAGCATCCGATTTTCGAACGCGACGGCAGCCATCTTTCGTGCGAAGTACCCGTGAGTTTCGCGACGGCGGCGCTCGGTGGCACGGTCGAGGTGCCGACGCTGGACGGCAATGTCGAGCTGAAAGTGCCGAACGAGACGCAATCCGGTCGCGTGTTCCGTCTGCGGGAAAAGGGCGTCAAGCCCGTGCGCGGTGGGGCGACTGGAGATCTGTTCTGTCGCATCGTGGTCGAAACGCCCGTCAACCTGACCGACGAACAGCGCGATCTGCTGAAACAGTTCGACGCGACCATGCGCACCAGCACGCACAATCACAGTCCGCGCGAACGCAGCTGGCTCGACGGCGTGAAGCGCTTCTTCGAAACCATCCGAAGCTGAGTCATGACGAACCCGGCACTGCGTGTGGCGATTTTCGGTGTCACCGGGCGCATGGGGCGTGCATTGCTCAGCGCGCTCGATGAAATCCCCGGCGCGCGGTTGGCGGGCGCGGGCGCTTCACCGCAGAGCAGTTGGAACGGCAAGGATGTGGGTGAGCCGTCCGGCACTGCGAAGCGCGGTGTGCTCATCAGCGGCGATCCGGCGCAGGCGCTGCGCGATGCGAATGTCGCGATCGACTTTGCCTTGCCGGAGGGCACGTCGGCCAATCTGCGGGCCTGTGTCGCTGCCGGATGTTCGCTGGTGATCGGTACGACCGGCCATGATGCAGCGACTCGTGCAGAGATCGAGAACGCGGCAAAGCAGATCGCGATCGTCAGTGCGCCGAACATGAGTCTGGGTGTGAACCTGCTGCTGAAGCTGGTCGAACTCGCAGCCGCGAAGCTCGACGAGGGCTACGACATCGAAGTGTTCGAAGCGCATCACCGCAACAAGAAGGATGCCCCATCGGGCACGGCGCTCGCATTGGGCCGGTCAGCGGCGGCGGGGCGCAAAATTTCGTTGGATGCCGCGGCCGAGTACGCCCGACACGGCAACACCGGAGTCCGGCCTCGCGGCACGATCGGCTTCTCCGTGTTCCGCGGCGGCGATGTCGTCGGCGATCACACGGTCACCTTTGCCGGCATCGGCGAACGGATCGAATTGACGCATCGCGCCAGCGACCGGATGGCCTTCGCAAGGGGTGCCGTCGCCGCTGCGCGCTGGGTCTGCGGTCGCGAGCCGGGTCTGTATTCGATGCAGGATGTCCTGGGACTTTCCTGAAGTCGCGGCAGTCTGCGGGCGCGGGAAATTTTCCGCGCTCGTCGTGGTTTTCCTCAGGCACATTCCGGAAGTTTCTGCTTCCCTCACTCTGGTCACTCGCGTAGACTGCCGCCTTCAGCACGTGGCGATATTTCTTGTGCGCGGGATCGGCTACCAGCCCCTCCCGCTATTCGTGCGCGCGCCTGAAATGATTGACAGGAGCTGAAGTGACCCAAGGCGACAGAACGACGGCTGTACTCGCGCTTGAAGACGGTACGGTTTTTTCTGGCCGCTCGATCGGCGCAAAGGGCAATACGACGGGCGAAGTGGTGTTCAACACCGCCATGACGGGCTACCAGGAAATCCTGACTGACCCGTCCTACTGCCGTCAGATCGTCACCCTCACGTATCCCCACATCGGCAATACCGGCGCGAACCCGGAAGATCTGGAATCCGCCTCCGTCTATGCGGCGGGCCTGATCATTCGCGACCTGCCGGCGACGTACGCCAACTGGCGCGCCTCGGAGTCGCTGGAAAGCTTCCTCGAACGCGGCAAGGTGGTGGCGATCGCCGATATCGATACGCGCAAGCTGACGCGCATCCTGCGCGAGAAGGGCGCACTCGCCGGCTGCATCATGACCGGCGAGAAGGCGACCCCGATCGCTGCGGTACACGCCGCGCGCAAGTTCCCCGGCCTGAAGGGTATGGACCTCGCGAAGGTCGTCTCGACCAAGCGCACGTATCAGTGGAACGAAGGCACGAACTGGGCGCTGTCGCAGGGTCCGAAGCAGCGGCCGGGTCAACGCGTGCATGTCGTGGCGTACGACTTCGGCATCAAGCGCAACATCCTGCGCCTGCTCGCGGATCATGGCTGTCGCATCACCGTCGTTCCCGCGCAGACGCCCGCGGACAAAGTGCTGGCGATGAACCCGGACGGCATCTTCCTGTCGAACGGCCCGGGCGATCCGGAGCCGTGCACGTACGCGATCGATGCGATCCGCAGATTCCTCGAGACCGACATTCCGATCTTCGGCATCTGCCTCGGTCACCAGTTGCTGGGCCTCGCGAGCGATGCGAAGACGGTGAAGATGAAGTTCGGTCATCACGGCGCGAACCATCCGGTGCAGGACATCGGCAGCGGGCGCGTTCTGATCACCAGCCAGAATCACGGCTTCGCGGTCGACGAAAACACGCTCGGAGCGAACGTGAAAGTGACGCACAAGTCGCTGTTCGACGGTTCGCTGCAGGGCATCGAACGCACCGACCGCCCCGCTTTCAGTTTCCAGGGTCATCCGGAAGCGAGTCCTGGTCCGCACGACGTGCGCGAACTGTTCGGCCGCTTCGTGGGCCTCATCAATGAACGCCTCAATGCGCAGACTGCGGCCAAAGAAGGTACGCGGCGTGTGGCAGAGCGCTAAGACGAACGTTACAGACAAGAGTCGAGATGCCAAAACGTACCGATCTTCAGAGCATCCTCATCATTGGCGCCGGGCCCATCGTCATCGGGCAGGCGTGCGAATTCGACTATTCAGGCGCGCAAGCCTGCAAGGCGCTCAAGGAAGAGGGCTATCGCGTCATCCTGGTGAACTCCAATCCGGCGACGATCATGACGGACCCGGAAACCGCCGATGTCATCTACATCGAGCCGGTCAACTGGCGCGCCGTCGAGCGCATCATCGAGAAGGAAAAGCCGAGTGCATTGCTGCCCACCATGGGCGGCCAGACGGCGCTGAACTGCGCGCTCGATCTGGTGCGCGAAGGCGTGCTGGAGAAGCACGGCGTCGAGCTCATCGCCGCTTCGCGCGAAGCCATCGACATGGCCGAAGACCGCGAACGTTTCCGCAATGCCATGCGCGAGATCGGTCTCGAATCGCCGCGCTCGAAAATCGCCCACAGCATGGATGAGGCGCTGGCCGTGCAGGC
Organism: Povalibacter sp.; assembly: GCF_036735925.1. Classification (NCBI taxonomy): domain Bacteria; kingdom Pseudomonadati; phylum Pseudomonadota; class Gammaproteobacteria; order Steroidobacterales; family Steroidobacteraceae; genus Povalibacter; species Povalibacter sp. The sequence continues at coordinate 7,883 of NZ_DAINNK010000105.1, read as the reverse complement.
GGAAATCGGCTTTCCGACCGTCATCCGTCCGTCGTTCACGATGGGCGGTTCGGGCGGCGGCATCGCCTACAACCGCGAAGAATTCGTGGCGATCGTCGAGCGCGGTCTGGACGCCTCGCCGACCAGCGAAGTCCTGCTCGAAGAGTCCGTCATCGGCTGGAAAGAGTTCGAGATGGAAGTCGTCCGCGACCGCAAGGACAACTGCATCATCATCTGCTCGATCGAGAATTTCGATCCGATGGGCGTGCACACGGGCGACTCGATCACCGTCGCGCCGGCGCAGACGCTGACTGACAAGGAATACCAGGTCATGCGCAACGCTTCGATTGCAGTGCTGCGCAAGATCGGCGTCGAGTGCGGCGGCTCGAACGTGCAGTTCGCCGTGAATCCCGACGACGGCCGCCTGCTGGTCATCGAAATGAATCCGCGTGTGTCGCGTTCGTCGGCGCTGGCCTCGAAGGCGACGGGATTCCCGATCGCCAAAGTCGCCGCCAAGCTGGCGGTCGGCTACACGCTCGACGAACTCAAGAACGACATCCCCGGCGGTGCCACGCCGGCATCGTTCGAACCGACGATCGACTACGTCGTCACCAAGGTGCCGCGTTTCACGTTCGAGAAATTCCCCGGCGCCAATGATCGCCTGACGACGCAGATGAAGTCGGTGGGCGAGGCGATGGCCATGGGCCGTACCTTCCAGGAGTCGCTGCAGAAGGCGCTGCGCAGCATGGAGACGGGCGCGGATGGCCTGGATCCGATCGTGAAGCTGCCGCTCAGCGATGAAGATGCGCAGCGCGTGCGCGAAGAGCTGCGCATGCCGGGGCCGAATCGCATCCGCTATGCCGCCGACGCGCTGCGCGCCGGCTGGACGCTCGAAGACGTTTACGCGCTGTCGAAGATCGACCGCTGGTTCCTGGCGCAGATCGCCGACCTGATTGCTGAAGAACAGGCCGTACAGGCGCAGGGCCTGGAAGCCTTCGATCGCGATCGCGTGCGCGTGCTCAAGCGCAAGGGCTTCTCCGATCGCCGTCTCGCCACGCTGCTGGGCCTGGATGAGGCCAGCGTGCGCCGGCGTCGCACGACCATGGGTATCCGTCCCGTCTACAAGCGAGTCGATACCTGCGCCGCCGAGTTCGCGACTTCCACGGCCTACATGTATTCCACGTACGACGAGGAATGCGAATCGGAGCCGTCGGACCGCAAGAAGATCATGATTCTGGGCGGCGGACCGAACCGCATCGGGCAGGGCATTGAATTCGATTACTGCTGTGTGCACGCCGCGCTGGCGCTGCGCGAAGCCGGATTCGAGACCATCATGGTCAACTGCAATCCGGAAACCGTCTCCACCGACTACGACACCTCCGATCGGCTCTACTTCGAGCCGCTGACGTTCGAAGACGTCATGGAGATCATCGACAAGGAGAAGCCCGCGGGCGTGATCGTGCAGTACGGCGGACAGACGCCGTTGAAACTGTGTCGCGCGCTCGAAGCGGCCGGTGCGCCGATCATCGGTACGACGCCGGATGCCATCGACGTGGCCGAAGACCGCGAGCGCTTCCAGCAGCTCGTGCAGCAGCTCAATCTGAAGCAGCCGCCGAACTGCACCGCCCGCACCGAAGACCAGGCGATTGCGATGTCGAAGACGATTGGCTTCCCGCTGGTCGTGCGTCCGTCGTACGTGCTGGGCGGTCGCGCAATGGAAGTGGTCTTCAACGAAGACGACCTGCGTACGTACATGACCGACGCCGTCAAGGTTTCCAACGACAGCCCCGTGCTCCTCGATCGCTTCCTCGATCTCGCAGTCGAAGTCGATGTCGATGCGATCTGCGACGGCGAGGACGTGTACATCGGCGGCATCATGGAACACGTCGAACAGGCGGGCGTCCATTCCGGCGACTCGGCGTGCTCGCTGCCGCCGAACAGCCTGAGTCAGGAATTGCAGGCCGAACTGCGCGAACAGACGCGCAAGCTGGCGCGCGGCCTGAACGTCGTCGGACTGATGAACATCCAGTTCGCGATCCAGAACGGCATCATCTACATCCTCGAAGTGAATCCGCGCGCGTCGCGCACGATTCCGTTCGTGTCGAAGGCGACGGGTGTGCCCATCGCCAAGATGGCGGCCCGCGTCATGACGGGCAGCAAACTCAAGGATCTCGGACTCACCGCCGAGCGCATTCCGAAGTTCTACTCGGTGAAGGAAGCCGTTTTCCCGTTCGCCAAGTTCCCGGAATCCGACCCGATCCTGGGGCCGGAGATGAAGTCGACCGGCGAAGTCATGGGTACCGGCCGTTCGTTCGGCGAAGCCTATGCCAAGGCGCAGCTCGCCTCGGGCGTCACGCTGCCGACCCGCGGCGTCTGCCTGATCAGCGTTCGCGAGCGCGACAAGCCCTCCGCAGTGACGCTGGCGCGGCGGCTCGTGGCGCAGGGATTCGAGATTGTCGCGACCGAGGGGACGGCCAAGGCCATCACGGACGCGGGCATTGCCTGCCGGCGCGCCAACAAGGTGCGCGAAGGTCGTCCGCATATCGTCGACATGATCAAGAACGACGAGATCTCGCTCATCGTGAATACGACTGAAGGCAAGCAGGCCATTTTCGAATCGCGCTCGATTCGGCGCGAAGCGGTCCACAAGCGCGTGACGTACTACACGACCGTCACCGCGGGTCTGGCGACCTGCGATGCCATTGCCCACATCAACGAGACTGACGTGAATCGTCTGCAGGATCTGCATCAGGAGGTCGCATCGTGAAGCGCCTGCCATTGACTCTGAAAGGCGCGGAGCGTTTGCGAGCCGAACTGAAGCGCCTGAAGACCGAAGATCGTCCGCGCGTGATTCAGGCCATTGCCGAGGCGCGCAGCCATGGCGATCTGAGCGAGAACGCCGAATATCACGCCGCCCGCGAGCAGCAGAGTTTCATCGAGGGCCGCATCAAGGATCTCGAAGCGCATCTGTCGAACTCGGAAATCATCGACGTCTCGCGCCTGGCCGCCGGCGGCAAGGTCGTCTTCGGCGCCACCGTGAATCTCGAAGATCAGGATGATGGCAACAAGGTCATCTACCAGATCGTCGGCGACGCGGAGGCGGACATCCGCAACGGCTGGATCTCGGTGTCGTCGCCGATCGCGCGGGCGCTGGTCGGCAAGCAGGAGGGCGATGTCGTCGATGTGGTGGCGCCGAACGGTACCCGCTCGTACGAGATCGTTTCGGTCAAGTACGTCTGAGCGGCGCGCATGGCGCGCGTTGCTTCGATCCTGATCGCGTTCTGGGCCGGCAGTCTGTGGACCGTCTGCGGCATCGTCGCTCCCTCCCTGTTCGCCGTGCTCGATGATCGCCGGCTGGCCGGTCAGCTCGCTGCCAGATTCTTTCTCATCGAAACCTGGATCGGTGTGGCGGTCGGCGCCTTGCTGCTGGGGCTCAGCTTCAGCGGCAAGCTGGTATTGCCCGCTCGTGCCTTCGTCCTGATGGCGGCGCTGCTGCCGCTGGCCAGCCATCTGCTGCTGGGGCCGTTGATGGAGCGAGCGCGGCTCGCCGGCGACATGACCCGCTTCGGCGTCCTGCACGGCATCGCCGGCGCCTGCTTCCTGGTCGCCTGTCTCTCGATGATCGTGGTCGTGTGGAAGTTCAGTCGGCCGGCAGGATGATCTTCGGCTTTTCCTTGTGCCGTCGATAGAACAGGCCGACATTGCCGATGCGCTGCACCAGCGCGCTCGACGTCTGTTTCGTCAGTTCCTCGAAGATCAGGTCGCGCTCATCCCGATCGCCGACGCGGGCACGCACTTTCACCAGTTCGTGGGCGTCCAGCGCCAGATCGAGTTCCTTGGTGACCCCCGCCGACAGTCCTGACTGCCCGATCAGTACGATCGGATCGCGTCCGTGTCCCAGTCCTCGCAGGTATTTGCGTTGCTTCTCGGAAAGTGTCGCCGTGGTCATGTCGGTGTCGCTGCTCATGCGGGGGCGCAAACCTACCAAATCGAGCCGGTCCCGGCTCGATTGGCCGCGCAATGACTTGCTGCCGATCCGTGGCACTGCCGTCTCCTTGCAATGTCGGGGTCAGCCCCCACCTTGACCGGGAATCCCGCGGTCCGTCGGTGAATCGAGCTATGCGGTTGAACCGGTAGAGGATTTGCGGGATTGAACACTCGGGTTGCCGGGAGTCGGGTTGGCGATCGAATCAGGAATGGCATCGACAACTGGAGCAGCGAATTGCCCGCTCTCCGGACTATCGACGGGTTCTGGCAATGGCTGAGCCGGATGGTGTAGTGTCAAACGCATACGCCTTTCTTTTACGGATGCTTTCTGCGTTCGGCCCGACCTCCAGGTCAGGCAGCCCCGGCGAGAAGTCGCCCGCTGCAACCATGCCCCGGCAGATGTATTGAGCAGGTATGTGGACAGGCACCGGTAAGGGCTTCTTGAGGATTCGACCTTGAACGATCTCGCAAAGAACATCGTCCTGTGGATTGTCATCGCCGTGGTCGTCGCGACGGTGGTGAGCAACTTCAGCACGAGAGCCGGCGCCGAACCTGAAATTCCGTACTCGACCTTCCTCGATGAGGTGCGCTCCGGCACGGTCGACGAGGTCGTTTTCAAGGGCGACCAGCTCAAGGGCCAGCGCAAGAACGGCGACCGCTTCGTCGTCAACAATCCCGAAACCGATTACTCCGAACTGATCGGCGCCCTGGTCAAAGCCAACATCAAGTTCAGCAAGGCGCCCGCCGAGCGCCAGTCGCTGCTGACGCAACTCCTCATTTCGTCGTTCCCCATCCTGCTGCTCATCGCGGTCTGGGTGTACTTCATGCGCCAGATGCAGGGCGGAGCGGGCGGACGAGGCGCCATGTCGTTCGGCAAGAGTCGAGCGCGATTGCTGGGCGAGGACCAGGTCCAGGTCACATTTGCCGACGTGGCGGGTGTCGACGAGGCGAAGGAAGAGGTCGTCGAGATCGTCGAGTTCCTCAAGGATCCGGCCAAGTTCCAGCGTCTCGGCGGCAAGATTCCGCGCGGCGTGCTGATGGTCGGCTCGCCCGGCACCGGCAAGACGCTGCTCGCCCGCGCCATCGCCGGCGAGGCGAACGTTCCCTTCTTCACCATCTCGGGCTCCGACTTCGTCGAAATGTTCGTCGGCGTCGGCGCGTCGCGCGTGCGCGACATGTTCGAGCAGGCGAAGAAAAACGCGCCCTGCATCATCTTCATCGACGAAATCGACGCGGTCGGCCGCCATCGCGGCGCGGGCCTCGGCGGCGGCAACGACGAGCGCGAGCAGACGCTCAACCAGTTGCTCGTCGAGATGGACGGGTTCGAGGCGAACGAGGGCATCATCCTGATCGCCGCCACCAACCGTCCGGACGTGCTCGACCCGGCGCTGCTGCGCCCCGGCCGTTTCGACCGCCAGATCGTCGTCCCGAACCCGGACGTGATCGGCCGCGAGAAGATTCTTCGCGTGCACGTGCGCAAGGTGCCGCTCGCCCCTGACGTCGATCTCAAGACGGTCGCCCGCGGCACGCCCGGCTTCTCGGGCGCCGACCTGATGAACCTCGTCAACGAGGCGGCGCTGATGGCGGCGCGGCGCGGCAAGCGCATCGTCACCATGGCCGAGTTCGAGGACGCCAAGGACAAGATCATGATGGGCGCGGAACGCCGCACGCTCGTCATGACGGAGCAGGAGAAGCTGCTGACGGCCTATCACGAGGGCGGCCACGCCATTGTCGCGCTCAACGTGCCGGCGACCGATCCCGTCCACAAGGCGACGATCATCCCGCGCGGCCGCGCGCTCGGCATGGTCATGCAGCTTCCCGAACGCGACAAGCTGTCGATGAGCTACGAGCAGATGATGTCGCGGCTCGCGGTGCTGATGGGCGGCCGCGTGTCGGAGGAGATCATCTTCGGCGACGACAAGGTGACGTCGGGCGCGCAATCCGACATCGAGCAGGCGACCAAGCTCGCCCGCGCGATGGTGACGCGCTGGGGCTTCTCGAAAGAGCTCGGCACCGTCATGTATGGCGAGAACGAGCAGGAAGTGTTCCTGGGCTATTCCATGGGCCGGCAGCAGAACATTTCCGAGGAGACCTCGCAGAAGATCGACGCGGAAGTGCGCCGCCTCGTCGAGACCGGCCTCGCCGAAGCGCGCCGCATCCTGACCGAAAAGCGCGACGATCTCGAAGCGCTCGCCAAGGGGCTGATCGAATACGAGACGCTGTCGGGCGAGGAGATTCTGGGCCTGCTCAAGGGCGTGCCGCCGGTGCGCGACACTGGCGATCCGACGCCGCCGCGCACGGCCGCCGTGCCGACGACCGGCCGCAACCGCCCGGCGCCGCCGGAGCCGGACGCCGGCGGCCTGGAGCCGCAGCCGACGGGTTAGAAGCACGAAAGCCCGGCTCAACGCCGGGCTTTTTCTTTGCCGCTACCAGAGCCGCTGCGCGCCATAGGCGTCGAAAATCGCCTCGTTCGAAACGAGCAGCGCCTCCTCGATCCTCGCCTGCGCGATCAGCATCCGGTCGAACGGGTCGCGATGCGGTCCCGGCAGGAGGCCGGCGGCTTCGGCGTGACGCGCGCTGATCGGAAGCTCGGCGAAATCCTCGTCTGCGATGATCGTCGGCAAGCTCCCGACGATCGCCGAGACGCCGGGCAGCTTGCCAATGCGGTGCTTGGTCGCGATTTCCCAGACCGAGGCGGCGCTGACGTAGACTGTTTGCGCCTCGCCGATCGCCTCCCGCGCCCGCGCGGGGAGGGCTTCGTCGCCTGCCAGCCACCAGAGGAAGGCGTGGGTGTCGAGCAGCAGGCGCACGTCTATTCCCAGTTCGCCAGTTCATCCTCCGGCAGCGGATCGAAAAAGTCCGGCCCGACATGAACCCTGCCGCGCAGGGAGCCGAAATTTCGGGATTTTCGCGGCAAATTCAGGGGAACGAGTTTCGCGACCGGCGTCTTGCCGCGCGCCAGCACGATCTCCTCGCCCGCTTCGACGCGGGCCAGGAGTTGCGAAAGGTTCGTCTTGGCGACATGAATCGTAACGGTTGTCATTAGCTAATGATATAGCTAAGTCGAGCACCGGGCAATGCCTACCTCATTCCAGCAACGCCTTCACCGTCTCCGCCGGTCGGCACAGCGCGACCTTGCCGTCGACCACTACGATCGGGCGCTCGATCAGGATGGGGTGTTTTTCGATCGCCGCGAAAATCCGGTCGTCGGTCAGCGCGGGATTGTCGAGGCCAAGCTCGTCGTAGGGCGTCCCGCGCCTGCGGAGAATGTCGCGGACGGACTTGCCCATTTTCTTCAGGAGCTTTTCGAGCGTGGCGCGATCGGGCGGCGTCTTCAGATATTCGACAATCTCCGGTTCGATCCCCCCGTCCCGGAGCGCCGCCAGCACATTGCGGGAGGTGCCGCAGGCGGGATTGTGGTAGATGGTCGCCTGTCGGGCCATGGGGCGGATTCCTTCGCGCGTTAAGGAAAAGGTAAGGTTGTCGGGCGCGCGGCGCCCCGCCTGTTCTACAATGCGCGCGAATATTTCCAACGCGGGCCAAGCGCCAGAGGACGAACATGAGCCGCACCTATTTCGGCACGGACGGCATACGCGGCGTCGCCAACCGCGTCATCACGCCGGAGCTGGCCCTCAAGGTGGGGCAGGCGGCGGGCCTGGTGTTTCAGCGCGGCGAGCACCGGCACCGCGTGGTGATCGGCAAGGACACGCGCCTTTCGGGCTACATGATCGAGAGCGCGCTGCTGTCGGGTTTCACCTCGGTCGGCATGGACGTGTTCCTGCTCGGGCCGATGCCCACGCCGGCCGTTGCCATGCTGACGCGCTCCATGCGGGCCGACCTCGGCGTGATGCTTTCGGCGTCCCACAATCCCTACGAGGACAACGGCATCAAGTTCTTCGATCCCGACGGCTACAAGC
>NZ_DAINNK010000104.1:0-13569 GCF_036735925.1 Povalibacter sp. | reverse complement strand
GGGGCCGGCTTCAGCCGGCCTCTTTTCAGAAGTCAGGCTGAAGCCTGACCTACAGAAACCCCCGTTACCTTCGGCTCGCTACGCGCAGGAAGGGACGCTCGATTCGATCTCATCTCAATCCTTTGGCGCTCAATGCAGTGCCATTGCGCTGTGACCGAAGGGAATCCCATGGGGAAGCCCGCCTTCAGAACTTCGCGCTGAGCGACACGCGCAGCGTGCGCGGCTCGACGGGATGGAAGTGGATGTCTTCGACCGGCTGGGTCTCACCGGCAAGCTGCGACTCGTAGTAGTACGTGATGTCGTTGTCGTCGCTGTCGAACACGTTGTAGACGGCGGCGCTCAGCCTGTAGCGGTTGCTGAAGCGATAGCCTGCTTCGAGATTCACGAGCGTCGTCGGCTCCGAACGCACGCTGTCGTCTTCGACCAGCGAGGCTTCGCCGAAGTGACGGAACCGCGCGCCGCCGAACCAGCCGCTCGGATGATCGATTGCGACGCCGACCGACGCCACGTTCTCGACCGCGCCAGGGATGCGATCGCCGGCGGGATCGTAGTCGGTGAATCGCGCGCGCGACCACGCGAGATCGGCATCGACGATCAGCCACGCCAGCGGATTCCAGATGACGGCCGCCTCGATGCCGCGACGCTCGCTGGCACGGCTCGGCTCGGTCGTTCCGGCATCGCCGATGAACAGCAATTCCGAATCCAGTTTCAGATTCCATAGCGACAGCGTGACCTGGGCGTTGGGAATGAGCGCCGTGCGCAGCCCCACGTCCAGTCCAAGCCCCGCCACCAGCGGATCGACGGGATCGACCGGGGTGACGCCGTCGGTCGGATCGACGCTGATCGTCGTGCCGCGCGCATCGTTGCTGTGGAAGCCCTTGCCCACGTCGAAGAACAGCTCCGTTTTCTCCCAGGGCCCGAGCACCAGCGAGAACTTCGGGCTGGCGATGGAATCATTGTCGCGGCCGGAGTTCGCCGCGAGCTGCGCATCGACGTCGAAGTCGAACCGGTCCGCGCGCAAGCCGATGGTCGTGCGCGCCCACTCCGTCCAGCGCGTGCCGACACTGGCGTAAACGCCGTAGCTCGTCTGTCGCACGGCATCTTCACGAATGGTCTCGAAGCGCTCGCGTGCGAGCGTGCGATACAACCCGACCCGACCGATATCGTCGCGGCGTACCTGGATGCCCGTCAGAAATTCCTGCGGTCTGCCGAAGGCATCGAAGCTTCTTGCCCACGACCATTCACCGCCATAGACGCGGCGCTGGTCGACCTGCTCGAACTGATCGCCATTCACCGGATCGGTGAAGTAAGTGAAGTTGGAGAACAGGTCGAGATCGTAGTCGATGGCATACAGGAGTCCCTTCGACCGCCCGCCGCCGAGCGCTGCACTCCAGTCGGCGGACAGGCTGTAGCGATGCGAACTGCCCGCGTCGGTGGTGTCGATGGTGCCGAAGCGATCCAGTTCGCCTGCAGCGACGGCGCGCTGCGGAATCTGGTCGGTGGAACGCCAGTCGCCTTCGTATCCTTGCGCGGTGACGCTGAACTGCGCGCCGCCGTCGGTCTGACGGCTGTAACGAAGCAGGCCATTGCGCTTGCGATAGTTCTCCGGCAGGTCCCACGGCCCGTCGATGTGCGCGTATTCGAGTCCCATCAGCAGCACAGCATCGCCCATCTCGGCTGAGCCGGCCGCCACGCCGCGCGCGTAGTCGTCCTGACCCGCTTCCAGCACGACCAGCGGCGCGTCGAGCGAGTGCCGATAACGCATGTCGACGGCGCCGGCTGCGGAGAAATTGCCCATCCCGGCGTAGTACGTGCCCTTGCGATACTCGATCGACTGCAGCAGCTCGGGGATCACGAAATTGATGTCCGTGTAGCCCTGGCCATGACCATGAGTCGGCATGTTCACGGGCACGCCGTCGACACTGGTCGCCAGATCCGTGCCGTGATCGAGATTGAAGCCGCGCAGGAAGTACTGGTTCGCTTTGCCGTCGCCGCTGTGCTGCGTGACGATCAATCCGGGCACGACTTCGAGCAGCTCACCCGTGCGCAGCACCGGTCGCATCTCGAGCTGATCCTGACCGACCACACCCTGGTTCGCCGACAACGGCGCTCCCTGCAATTTGCCGAGTGAACCTGAGACGACGACTTCCTCGAGGACGGTCGTGGGTACGCCGCCGGCCCAGGCAACGGAAGTTGCCAATGCGCCGAGGCACAGGGCGCGGCGAGCCAGTCTGGACGAAGGCAGCGTGACGATTGTCGAGTGAGTCATGATCTCGTTCTTCAGTTTCAAGCCAGGATGGTGACGATACGGCCGATCGACCAGTACGCTGCGACGCCGCCGATGCCATACAGCGCGGGCGTGCGCAGCGCGACGAATCGCGGCCACTTCGCCAGCGCCCGATAAACCGCATAGGCAAGGACGACGACGAACAACTGACCCAGTTCAACGCCAAGGTTGAAGGTCAGCAGTGCAACGAACAGATGCTTCTGCGGCAGGCCGATGTCGGCCAGTGCACCGGCAAACCCCAGGCCGTGCACGAGTCCGAACAGAAACGCGACGACGGCCGGCCAGCGCCGCGACAGGGTTTCACGTTTGTGCAGCGCCTCCGCGGCCACCAGCATGATCGACAAGGCGATGGTCGCTTCGACCGGTGGCGAACGCAGCGTCAGCCAGCCGAGCGCGCTCAGCGCCAGCGTCAGGCTGTGCGCCAGCGTGAAGGCGGAAATCGTGTAGACGAGCTTGCGATGGAATCCCACCAGGAACAGCAGGCTCAGCACGAACATCAGATGATCGAAGCCGCCGAGAATGTGCTCGACTCCCAGCACTGTGTAGGTGCTCGCGATCTCGCCCATGCCGCGTCGATCGTCCGCCGATCCATAGAGCTGCACGTCCGGATGCGCAGCCGTCAGGGTGAACACGCGACTCTGGCCATCGAGCCAGAACACCTTGACGACAGCCGCGGAATACCGCTTGCCCACACCGTCCACGCTCAGCGTGCCGCGCAATCCTTCCTTGCCACAGCGCAGTGCACCGGCCTCGGCCGCGCAACTCGCCGGCCAGATCGGCGTGAGTTCGGAGCTGGCAGGCTTTTCGCCGCTCGCGGTCCATTGCCAGATGAATTCGCCTGCGATCGTTTCGCGGACTTCCATCTCCGCCATGGTCAACTCATGGGCGACGGCCAATCCCGAAAAGGCCAGCAGCCATGCCAGCCAGCAACAACGCGCCAAGTGCATCACTGGCCCGCCTCTTCGATCGTGATCTCGTATTTCTTGGCGAGCGCCGCGACCGCGGCACTGCGCTGCGCCGCCATCGTGGCATCCGTCCAGTCCTGCAGGACGACGCCTCTCAGATCGTCGAAACTGGCGCGCCGGGCAGGCGAAGTGGTTTCGAGCCGCATGGCACGCCACTGCCCGCCGCCATTGATCGCGCGCCATTCGCCCGGCGCAGATGCTTCGAGCTGCGCTGCGAACTCTGCGCCATAGCTCTGCACGATGTTCTGATGCGGACGACCGGTGAAGATGCGCAGATCCGCCTGCGCATCCGGAGCGCGGCCCGCGTTCAATGCATTGGCGAATGCACGCACGGCGACTTCCGACGTATCGCCGGCAATGATTGCTTCCTGAAACGTGAAACGCGTCGGCTCGTCGTATCGCCCGCGGTTCTGTTCGAACCACTGGCGCAGCACTTCGTCATCGTAGGGCGGCAACCTGGTATTGGCGTCGACCATGCTGAGCGCCTTGAAGATGACGCGCTCGCGGATCGCGGTGTCGCCCTTGTCGAGTCCCTGCGCCAGCCCTTCGCGATACAGAACCTCGTTGTCGAGCCAGACCTGTCGCAGGGCTTTCATCTCGTCTGCGTTCGGCGGCCGGTTGCGGGAAGTCTCGAACAACTGGCGTGTTTCCTGTGCAGCCTGCGCGTCGAACACGATGGCGTTCGGATCGTCCTGGCCGCTGATGATCCAATGGTCCACGGCAAACAGCAGCGCGCCGAGGACGATGAAGTGCAGCAGCGGTTCGCGGGCCCAGCCCGGCAGATGCTTCGCGGCGCGTACGGTGGAATTTTCCTGGAGCTTGTCGGAAGTCAGTACGGTCGACATGGTTTCTCGGGCGCAGCAATGTGAAAAGGACGCCGCGCGTTGCCGCGCGGCGTCCCGGGTTGGCGAGTGCGAAGGATCAGTTCACACCGGCGACCAGTTGGCCGCCCTTGACCTCGATGAAGATCGGATTGCTGTAGAACCACAGATCCGCCCACGCGGCGACGTCGTAGCTGACGTACTTCTGGCCGGTGACGGCCGGAACGCGCTGCAGATGTTCCGGGCAGCCGTCGATCTTGTTGCCTGTGTAGGTCTCGCCGGCCGGAATGGCCAGCTTGCCGGTCACGGTGCACGGAATCGTCAGCTTCGACGGATCGCCCGCATTGGTGTAGATGTCCGCCAGCGGATTGCCGTTCGCATCGGTCTCGTACGGAACGGCTGCAGGCAGGTTGGTGCCACGCAGGCGCAGATACTGCGAATCCTTCACCGCGGGGATGCGGAAGACCATCGTCTTGAAGCCGGCGCCCGACTTGCCCGAAACGCTGGTCCACTTCGACTTGCCGAACGTGCGCAGCACGGCAGCCGAGGTGTTCTTGGCCGCAGCCGGCACGGTGCTCATGTCCGGATTGTCGACCCAGTTGTCCGGCCACGTACCCGCATAGTCGGGACCCTGTGGATTGCGATAGCCCGTGACCAGCCCGCGGATCACATCCACGTGATCCAGCACCGGCGCATTCAGCGGCTGATTGATGCCGACCTGCGCCAGCGACGGATTCGCGAACGTGTACGGCGAGTAGTTCGTGCCGGTCGGGTCGCGGACCACGATCGCAACGACGACTTCTTCGCCTTTACGCACCTCGAGCTTCTCGCCCAGGGTGGCGCAGCGCGCGTTGATGTCGACGTCGGTATTGTCCATGGCGGCCTTGAGCGCAGCCGTCTGCAGCAGTGCATCGCCGAGGCGATCGTTCAGACGCGTATCGGCGCAGGCAACGAAGGTCAGGCGATCGATCAGCTGACCGGTGGCCGTCCAGCTGTTGCCGGTACGCAGACCGTCAACGATTTCCTGCGGCGTGTGCTGATCGTCCTTGTCATTGCCCTTGTGCTTGTCCTTGCCCCAGCCATGGTTCCAGTCGTTGTGACCCTGCTTGTCCTGATCGCGCACCAGCACGTAGTCGCGCTGATACTCGCCGGGATAGAAGTCCTGCGTGCTGCGACGATCGTCCGGACCGAAGCTGCCGCGGTTGTGCCAGTCGGAGCTGGCGAAGAACCAGAAGTTGCGGCCTTCACCCAGCAGCGCGTCCCACACGCCGCCGATCTGCGCGCCGTACACGCCGGTGCCGCCGTAGGTCGTGCCGCCGACACTGTCGACCAGCACGCCACCGATGTTGTTGCGGTTCGGGCTGTACTCGCCGCGGTTGCTGGACGCATGGTGGCCCGGCTGGGTTTCCATGCCGAACGCAACGCGCGGCGCTGCATTGTTGAAGTTGCGCAGGTTCTCGATATTGAAGCCGTTGTTGCCGTCAGGATTGAACGGCCCGGCGCGTTCGAGATGGGCCGGCACGTAGTAGCTCTGGCCCGGATGATAGGCCGCCATCCACTTCAGGCCTTCGACCGTCTTCAGATGGCCGCGCACGCCGCTGCCCGCGCCGCCCGCCGGCATGAGCTTGGCTGCCGTCACGCTCCAGTCGGGGTTCGATGCGCTGTTGCTGCCCGGTACCGAGCAATCCCAGTTCTGACCACCGCCGCGGCTGTTGTCCGTATCGCCGCGATCGAAGCAGTAAGACCACTTGGCCAGCGCGTTGGCATTGCCGATCGGCTCATAACCCTGCGCCGTGACATCGCCCTTCAGCTTCGAGCCCGCGACCTGGCCGCTGATGACCGACAAGGACGTATGTTCGTGACCGGCCACGACTGATTCGAGGCCCATGAACACCGGCACATTCTTGAGACCCGCGTAGTACTCAGTGATCGGATACTGATATTCCTGGATCGTCTGCCAGCGCCACATGCTGGGATTCGCCTGGCTGCTCAGCGGCGTGGTGGAGCTGCCATTGGCCGATCCGGTGTTGCCCTTGACGGCAGCGGCGCCGACGCTCGCGGCCCAGGTCGTGTTCGGTCCGAGGTTCTGGACGAACGGATATGCCGGCGTGGCCAGCGACGCGTCTTCGAGCAGCGTGCAGTTGCGATTGCCATTGCCGCCGTGACCCGCCTGGATGAACCAGTCGAGTCCCCACGGCGTGTCCTGCTTGTCGGTCGACTTGGTCACGAGCTTCTGCATCGAGATGGCGCCATCCGAGCAGGTCGTGTGGTTGTGGAAGTCGCCCGTGGCGTAGGTGCCTTTGGACTGCTTCGAAAAGCCATGCCCACCGAAATCCGTGGCCCCGGCTGCAGCCATCGTGGCTGCGCTCAATACCGTCGTAACGGCAAGTGCGATCTGACTTCGGCGGATAGCTGGTCTCATTGTTTGAAGGCTCCCTTCGTGAGGCGTTGTTGCTGTCGGACTCGCGGCAGCCTAGGCAGCAGGTGTGACGGTTGCGTGAAGACTGTGTGATGCGTGCAGCAGAACCGCGACGTCGACCACCGCGCGTTCCCGGCCCGTCATCAAACTGTCGTACACGCGTTCGTACACTCTTCGGTTACGCCGCGTAGCCCGACCGAACCGCACCCATGCACGAAGTGATCGGCCTGTTTCCCACGCCATTCATGCGCTGTCCCGGCGTCCTGCCGCGTCCGCTGGTGGCGGCGCTGGTCGACCACTTCAGCCGCATGGCCTTCCAGGAAAACAACTCCTCGACGAATCTCTCGCACACCTCGATGCTGCGGCCCTCGGACAGTCCGCTACTCGTGACCGCCGCGCAGACGATCACGCCGTTGCTGGCGCAGTTCGGCGGCCTGATGTTCGGCGAACAGCTCGGCTGGTCGCTGAAGGAAATGTGGGTGAACGTGCTGGATACCGGCGGGCGCCAGTCCATGCACAACCACGCCAACAGTTTCATTTCGGGTGTGGCCTATCTGACGCCGACGCATCCGGATGCGCGCACGGTCTTCATGAAGTCGCCGGGCGGCACGGAGTTCTCGTTCAAGAACGATCACGCCGGCGTGACCACGGGTGCGTACAACGCGGACAAGTGGATCAGTATGCAGCCCGAACCGGGCGACGTCGTGCTGTTCCCGAGCTACCTGATGCATGCCGTGCCGCCCAATCCCGGCGAGCGCCGCATCACGCTAGCCTTCAATGCGATTCCGACCCAGCTGGACTCGTGGGGCTACCGGATCGCATTCCGCGGCTGACGTGAACCGCCGCACGACCGAACAGCAGCCGTTCCGGATCGCGACCGTATTGATGGTCGCCTCCGGCTTCGCCGGCCTCGCCTACCAGATCGTATGGACGCAGCAGGCCGCGCTCTGGCTCGGCCACGAAGCGGCCGCGGTGCTGGCCGTCGTCGCCGCCTTCTTCGGCGGACTCGCTGCCGGCGCGTTGCTTCTCGGCGCGCGCATCGAACGCAGTCGTCGACCCGACCTCTGGTATGCCGGCTGCGAAGTAGTCATCGGCCTGTGGAGTCTGTTGCTGGCGTTGCTGCTCGAGCCCGTGGCCGATGCATTGCTGCTGATGCTGGGGCCGACGCCGTCTGCTGCATGGCAATGGTTCGTCACGTTCGGCGGCACCTTCGTGCTGCTGTTGCCCGCAACGCTGGCGATGGGTGCAACGCTGCCGGCCATGGAACGCATGCTGGCGTCGATCCGCTGGCAGCGAGCGACCATCGGACGCCTGTATGCCGCCAACACCTTCGGTGCAGTGCTCGGCACGCTGGTCGCGGCCTGCTGGCTGATTCCTCACCTTGGATTGCTGCGTACCGCGGTGCTTTGCACGCTGCTGAACTTCGGCTGCGCGCTCGCGTCGCAGTCGCTGCGCTCTGTGCCAGCACCGCCGGAACGACCGTCGACTGCCGATGCCGGCCTGCTGTGGATTCTCTTCGCGACCGGACTGCTGGGAATCGGCTTCGAGGTGTCCGTCGTCCGCGCACTCAGCCAGACCACCGAGAACACGATCTATACCTTTGCACTCGTGCTGGCGGTGTACCTGATAGGAACCGCCGCCGGCGCCAGTCTGTACGCGCGTCGTCTCGCCGACACCGCTACGCCAGAGCGCCTGCGCGACCGTCTGCTGCAACTGCTGAGCGCAAGCTGTCTGCTGAGCATTCTGGTGCTCGGCAGTGCGCACCACCTGCACGCCTGGCTGCTGCGCCACGCAGGTCACGACATGACATCGCTGCTCGCGGTCGAGGGCCTGCTCGCCGCTTGCGTGTTTCTTCTGCCGACCTTCTTCATGGGTGCCCTGTTCAGTCATCTGTGCACCTGCGCGCGAGCCGGTGGAACAAACCTGGGGCGCGCACTCGGCATCAACACGCTGGGTGCTGCGCTGGCTCCGATCGTCTTCGGCGTGCTGCTGCTGCCTGTCGTCGGGTTGACGGTGACGTGCGTGACGAGTGCCGCCGGCTATCTGCTGCTGTCGCCGACGGCCTGGCGCCGACCAGCCCAGTGGGTTACCGCGGGCGCAGCAGTCGCTTGCGTGCTGGTTGTTCCCGGGATGAGTGCCGTCGCAGTTCCCGAAGGAGGACAACTCGTCAGCCGCGTCGAAGGTGTCACCGCCAGCGTCAGCGTGATCCGCGATGCCGCCGGCATCGACACGCTTCACATCAACAATCGCCAGCAGGAAGGCAGCAGTGCGACGCTGATCGCCGATGGACGGCAGGCGCTGCTGCCGTTGCTGCTGCACCCGGCTCCGCGATCCGTGCTGTTCCTGGGCGTGGGAACGGGCCTCACGGCATCGTCGGCGACACTCGATCCCGACGTCGAAGTCGACGCCGTGGATCTGGTTCCGGAGGTACTCGAAGCAACGCGGTATTTCTCGACGGCGCGGGCCGCCGCGGCCGATCCGTCACGCCTGCATCTGTTGACCGCGGATGCTCGTCGCTACGTTCGCAGCGCGGACAAGCACTACGACGTCATCGTCGCGGACAACTTCCATCCGGCCCGCAGCGGCTCGGGCACGCTCTACACCGTCGAGCATTTTTCGCTGGTGCGCCAGCGGCTCGCCGCCGGCGGTGTGTTCTGCCAGTGGCTGCCGCTGCATCAGCTCGATCTGCCGACACTGCGAAGCATCGTGCAGTCGTTCCGGCAGGTGTTTCCCGATGGCGCCGCACTGCTGGCCACTCACAGTCTCGATACTCCTGTCGTGGGACTGATATCGCGGCGCGATGGCGAACCCTACTCCATCGCGGCACTGCACTCGCGCATCGAATCGCTGCGGCAGCACCTGGACGGATTCGGCATTGCTGACGACATTTCGGTGCTGGGAAGTTTCATTGCCGGTCCGCGTTCGCTGGCAGCCTTCTCCGCGGCGGCGCCGCTCAACACCGACGACCGGCCCGTGGTCGTCTACCTGGCGCCGCGCATCACCTACGTTCCCGATTCCCTGCCGCGCGACCGGCTGATAGCGCTGCTCCGCGCAGTGCGCGTTGACGCCGGCGAAGTACTGCAGCTTGCTGACAGGGCGACCTGGTCGGATCGGCTCGATCGCTACTGGCATGCGCGCAATCGCTTCATCGAAGCAGGCTACCGCGTACACGCGGATCCGGACGTGCGCCGGATGCTGGCGCAGGTGCGCGATCCATTGCTGTCGGTGCTGCGTACCAGCCCGGAATTCCGACCTGCCTACGATCCGCTGCTGCGCATGGCCATGGCGCTGAGCCAGGTCGACACAGCGGGTGCGCAGGCGCTGCTGACGCAGCTTCAGGAAGTGCAGCCGGCCCGGACGGAAGCCGCCATGGCATTGCACGAACTCGGCGGACCGTAACCGCTCAGCGCGACGCAGCTTCGTTCTTCTGCGCACCGCGCAGATTCAGCACGAAGAGGCCCACCTGCAGCACGATCAATGCCCAGGCGTCTTCGCTGAAACCCCAGATCATCCACAGCACATTGCTGGCGATGAACAGCCAGAACCCCACCTTGCGGCGCCGGCTGCGCGTCGAGCCGACCGCCCACGCCGCCGCCAGCGTCACGATCATTGCGGGCCATTGCAGCAGATCGAGGAATTCCATGCGGGTTCCCGGTGACGGTTTCCTGCTGCAATGTGCCTGCGGTGAGCGGAGTTCCGGAAAGGAGAATTGCCGCAAAAGACCGCATAAAGGAAATCAAAGTCTCCGATAAGAATTTTTTCCTCTTTTATGCGGTCTTTTGCGGCTCTCCGAATCTTCAATCCCTGCGCTGCAACGCCAGCACCGCCTGCCCGGACTCATCGAGCAGTTCCAGCATCGCGCCGTCGAGACGCCAGCGCTTCACCCTGGCCAATGCCTGATGAAAGGCACGTTCCTGCTCCATTCCCTGCGGACACGCCATCATGGTGCCGATCATCTGACCGAACTCGAGCCGGTCGCCTTCGATCTCGTAGCTGCCGCCCATGCGATTGCAGCCGCCCGATCCCGCCACGCGATGGTCGGCCGCCTGCAGCGTCAGTCGCGGCGGATTCTGTGGATTGACGACGGCCGGCGTCGTCCCGAGTCGCACCAGATGCCACTCGACGTTCTCGACCGCCGACACCGTCGCGCTGGCACCGGACGACGTCCGCTTCAGCAGCAGCTCCGGCGCGTCCGGCTTGCCTGGCACGAGCACGGGATACGCCGTGTCGGTAGTGAACATCAGTGTGCCGTCCACCGTGATCCTCGCGCGCACGACGTAGCGATGCCGCTCGCTGACCTTGGCCGGATCGTAGGGAATCGCGAAACGGATGGGCGGATTGCCGGGCGATTCGATGCGCGTCCGGCCGATCACCTCCGCCGGCGCATCGGCGCGCGAGACATCCTCCAGCGTGACCTCGAAGACCGCCGACGGCGGCAACGCCATGCGTTCGCGATACGTTGCCGAGCCAGACAGCGTGGACTGGGCGGGCGCGCCGCCGCCATCCGAGGCGCAACCGGCACAGACGAACACCATGGCGGGCAGAACGAGGCGATGGATCATGTCGGTCTCCGGTGGGTGCGTTCGTGGGGAATTCTCTCGCGTTGCCGCCGTTACGAACCTGCGCGCTGTACGTACTGCCGAGCCGGCACCGCCCGCGCGGTCTGTGCATTCTTCAGTACAATCCGCGCCTCGCCAATCCTGCAGCAACGAGGATCAATGATGCCCGAGCGAACCCCGCTGCGAATCGCAGCGACCGTGGCCCTGACCCTGGGCGCCGCAATGCCGGCACTAGCGCAACAGGCCGCCGACCCGCAGATCGAAGCCCTGATCGCGAAGATGACGATCGAGGAAAAGGCGGGCCAGCTCACGATCCTCGCCGATGCCACCCGCAACTTTGCCGCCGACGTCAATCCCGAGTTCGCGAGCCGCAAGGCGAAGGCCCTGCGCGAGGACGTCCGTGCGGGCCGTGTGGGTTCGCTGTTCAACGGCTACGGCGTCGCAGCCGGCCGAGAGACGCAGCGGATCGCCGTGGAAAAGTCCCGGCTGGGCATTCCGTTGCTGTACGGCGCCGATGTCATTCACGGCTTCCGCACCGTCTTCCCCATTCCGCTCGGCGAGGCCGCCAGCTTCGATCCCGCCCTGGCCGAGGCGACCGCACGAGTCACCGCCGTGGAAGCCACCGCCGCCGGCCTGCACTGGACGTTTGCGCCGATGGTCGACATCGCGCGCGACCAGCGCTGGGGACGCGTCGCCGAAGGGGCCGGAGAAGACGTGTATCTCGGCAAGCTGTTCGCGGCCGCGCGCGTACGCGGATTCCAGGGCACGTCGCTGCTCGCCGCCGATTCCATGCTCGCCACGCCCAAGCACTTCGCAGCGTATGGCGCCGTTGCCGCCGGCATGGAATACAACACGGTGGACATCTCAACTCAGACGCTGCGCGAGGTTCATCTGCCGCCGTTCAAGGCCGCTTTCGATGCCGGCGCGCTGACGACGATGAGTTCGTTCAACGATATCAACGGCGTGCCCGCCACCGCGAACCGCTGGCTCATGACGCAACTGCTGCGCGAAGAATGGAAGTTTCCCGGCTTCGTCGTCTCCGACTACACCGCCGACTACGAACTCATCAGCCACGGTGTGGCCGCCGACGCTGGCGACGCAGCGCGACTCGCGCTGAGCGCCGGCGTCGACATGAGCATGCAGAGCGGCATCTACAACTCCCAGCTGCTCAGGCTCGTCGCCAGCGGCGAACTGCCGGTGACCGTCGTCGACGAAGCCGTGCGTCGCGTGCTGCGCGTCAAGAAGGCCATCGGCCTGTTCGACAATCCCTACCGTTCGCTCGACGCCGCTCGCGAAACGACGGCCATCGGCACGCCCGCGCATCGGGCGCTCGCGCGCGATGCCGCGCGGCGCTCCATCGTGCTGCTGAAGAACGAGAAGAACGTGCTGCCGTTGCAGAAGTCCGCGCGCATTGCCCTGATCGGTCCGCTCGGCGACGACCGTAAGAACCTGTTCGGGCCCTGGACATTGTTCGGCGATACGCGCGAATCGATCACGCTGCGCCAGGGCCTGGAGAACGCGGGATTTGCGGCAGTGACCGTCGTGAAAGGCTCGGAGATCGAAACGCCGCTCGCCGGCGGCATCGATGCGGCGGTCGCTGCCGCACGCAGCGCCGATGTGGTGCTGCTCGCCATCGGCGAGAGCGAGAAAATGAGCGGCGAAGCGCAGTCGCGTACCGCGATCGTCGTGCCGCAACCGCAGCAGCAGCTCGCGGAAGCCGTGGCCGCCACGGGCAAACCGATCGTCGTGCTGCTGAGCACCGGCCGCGCGCTGGCACTGCACGGCGCCGTGCGCGATGCCGATGCCATCCTCGTCAACTGGTTCCTCGGCTCGGAATCCGGCAATGCCATCGCGGATGTGCTCAGCGGCGACCACAACCCGTCGGCACGACTGCCTGTGAGCTTCCCATACGAATCCGGACAGGAGCCCTACTTCTACAATCATCGCCGAACCGGCCGCCCCGTCGTGCCCGACGACTCGCCCTCATTCAAGGCGCAGTACCGCGAGGCACGCAATGAAGCGCTGTACTCCTTCGGCCACGGCCTGAGCTATTCGCTGTTCGCCTACGACGACGTGAAAGTGAGTTCGCCGAAACTGCCATGGAGCGGCAGCATCGACGTCAGCGTCCGCATCACCAACGCCGGCTCACGCGCCGGCACGGAAGTCGCGCAGCTTTACATCCACGACAAGGTCGCGAGCACGACCCGACCGGTGCGCGAACTGAAAGGCATTCGCCACGTCACGCTGCAGCCCGGCGCAAGCACGGTCGTGACTTTCCAGCTCACCCGCCGCGATCTGGAATTCGTCGGGCCGGACAATCTCTGGCATGCCGAGCCTGGCACGTTCGACGTCTGGATCGCCCCGTCGTCGGTCAGCGGACAGGCGGCGGAGTTCGAGTTGGAACGTGGGTGAGATGCACCGCTTGCCTGCTATGTGCTCTGCCTGTGGGGCCGGCTTCAGCCGGCCTCCCCTGTAGGTCAGGCTTCAGCCTGACATGCCTAGCCTCCCCTGTAGGTCA